>CAKTMQ010000109.1 GCA_934573945.1 uncultured Oscillospiraceae bacterium
CCTCTCCTTCATGCGGGAGCAGGCGCAGATCGCCATTGACAACGCCACGGTGATCATTTTTGTCACCGACATCAAGACGGGTATGACCGCCGCCGATCAGGAGGTGGCTGGAATGCTGCAGCGCAGCAGAAAGCCCATTGTGCTGGCGGTGAATAAGATGGATGCTACCGGTACGGTGGATCCGGATTTTTATGAGTTTTATAATTTGGGATTGGGTGATCCGGTGGCGGTCTCTGCGGTACACGGACACGGCACCGGTGACCTGCTGGACGAGTGTCTGAAGTATTTCCCGCCGGAGGAAGACGAGGAGGATGAGTCCGATGTGATCCAGGTGGCTATCATCGGCAAGCCCAATGTGGGCAAATCCAGTCTGACCAACCGGATCCTGGGAGAACAGCGGGTGATTGTCAGCAACGTGGCCGGTACCACTCGGGACGCCATCGACAGCTATTTTGAGAACGCCCAAGGTAAGTATAATTTTATCGACACCGCCGGTATGCGTAAGAAGTCCAAGGTGGACGATAATATCGAAAAATACAGCGTCCTGCGCGCCACCATGGCCATTGAGCGCAGCGACGTGTGCCTGATCATGATCGACGCAAACGACGGTGTGACTGAGCAGGACACCAAGGTGGCCGGTCTTGCCCACGAGGCGGGAAAAGCCTGCATCATCGTGGTGAACAAGTGGGACGCAGTGGAGAAGGACGACAAGACTATGGATCGTATGCGGGAGGATATTCGCCGCGATCTCAGCTTTATGACCTATGCGCCCATTGTGTTCATCTCCGCTCTAACGGGACAGCGGGTGAGCCGTCTGTTTGAGCTGATCAACTATGTCAATGATCAGGCCTCCATGCGGATCACTACGGGTATGCTCAACAGCGTATTGGCGGATGCCCAGACCCGTGTGCAGCCGCCTACCGACAAGGGGCGGCGTCTGAAGATTTACTACATGACTCAGGTGGGTGTCAAGCCGCCTCATTTTGTGGTGTTTTGCAACGACAAGAAGTTGTTTCACTTCTCCTACCGGCGCTATCTGGAGAATCAGATCCGCAGTGTGTTCGGTCTGGAGGGCACGCCGGTGATCATGACGATCCGCCAGAAGGGGGAGGACGACGGGTGAACAGCAGTACAGGTGTTATGACGGCGGCATCGCTGATCCTGCTGCTGTTGGGCTATCTGCTGGGCTGCCTCAACGGCTCGGTGATGGTCAGCCACTTTATCATCAAGGATGATGTGCGGCAGCACGGCAGCGGCAATGCCGGACTGACCAACTTCTATCGAACCTACGGTGCCAGATACGCGCTGGGTGTGATCCTGTTTGATATGGGAAAGACTGTTCTGGCGTGTGTGATCGGCGGCGTCGCATTCCGTTATCTTTTTGCCGACTGGACGCTGGGCGTCCTGGTGGGGGGACTCGGCTGCGAACTGGGGCATATGTTCCCGGTGTTCTTCGGCTTCAAAGGCGGCAAGGGTATTCTCTCTGGCGGTACGCTGGTGTGGCTGCTGGACTGGCGGATGGGCTTGATCGCATGGGGGCTGTTCGCCCTGCTGTGGCTGGTGACGCGATATGTCTCCCTTGGCTCGGTCGCCGCAGCGGTGAGTATGCCGGTCTCTACCTGGTTCCTGTTCGGAGGCAGTGTATTGTATACGTTATTGGCGGTGCTCATTGCCGCACTGGTGGTCTGGTGCCACCGGGAGAATATCCGGCGTCTGCTGCAGGGTGAGGAACGGAAATTCCACTGGCATATAGATCCTGACCGCGAGAGATGATCGTTCATATCTGACAAAGAAAGGAAATTACGGACATGAAACACAATCAGGTTCGACAGGTCGTGCTCCCGATTCTGGCTGCTTTTATCTGGGGTACTGCCTTTGTGGCGCAGGATCTGTGCGCCGACGCCATCGGCACCTTTACCTTTAACGCGCTGCGTTATTTCATCGCCGTGCTGGCGCTGTTGGTAGTCATTTTTGTCATGGACAAGGTGAAGAAGGACAAGCCGCAGCTCACCGCTGCGGAGAAGAAGACCGCCGGAAAGCAGCTGTGGCTGGGCGGTTTCCTCTGCGGTACAGCGCTGGCGGTGGCTTCCAATTTCCAGCAGGCGGGACTGGTGGCCGGTACCGATGCCGGCAAGGCTGGCTTTATCACAGCACTGTACGTGGTGTTGGTGCCGCTCTTTGGCCTTTTCTTCAAGCGGAAGGTCAGCCTGCCCACCTGGATCGCCGTAGTGCTGTCTGTGGTGGCGCTGTATCTGCTGTGCATCAAGGGCAGCTTTTCGCTGGCGCCCGGTGATCTGCTGATCCTGGTGTGTGCGGTGTGCTTTGCCATACATATTCTGGTCATCGACCGCTTTACTGCCTATTGCGACGGCGTGAAGCTCAGCTGTCTCCAGTTCTTCTTTGCCTCCGCGTGGTCATCCATCTGTATGCTGATCTTTGAAAAGGTGGAATTGACGGCGATTCTCTCCTGTATCCTGCCGCTGCTGTATGTGGGTATTTTCTCCTGCGGCGTGGGTTATACGCTGCAGATCCTTGCCCAGAAGGACTCCAACCCCACGGTGGTCACCATCCTGCTGAGTCTGGAGAGCGTGTTTGCGGTGATCTCCGGCACTATCATTCTGAATCAGCAGATGTCGGTGCGGGAGTATATCGGCTGTGTGGTGATGTTCGCCGCCGTTGTGCTGGCGCAGATCCAGTTTCCGGTGAAGAAGACCGAGTGAGTGTAAAGTAAAAAAAGAGCCGTCTCCACTAGGAGACGGCTCTTTTTTGAAGAAGTTACTTGACTTCCAGACGGTTCTGGTTGGACCAGCTGGTCACATCCAGATTTTTGTACTGTTTGCGCAGTTTGGCCAGTTCCTCACCGCTGTTGCCGGTGGCTACCAGGCGGTTGACCGCAGCCAGATCAGCGGCAGACATGGGGTGATCGCAGTCCGCGCCGCATGCGCCGCAGTGGTATACGGCCTTGCCATCGTATGTTACATCACTGCTGCCGCAAACTGCGCAGCGGATCATTTTTGTTACCAGTGCCATTGTAATTACCTCCGTGTTTCTTAAGCTATATGTATCATAGCACAGGTTTTTGCATTTGTAAAACGCATTATTGTACTTGCATCTATGAGAAAAAGTATGATACAATACATAAGAAAGAGGGTGTCGGTGTGAGTATATCCAAGTACCAGATTTTTCTGAAAACAGTGGCCTGCGGTAATTTTTCCAAAGCAGCAGCCATGAATTTTACCCAGTCTGGCGTCAGCCACGCAGTGCAGGCGCTGGAGGATGAATTGGGAGTAACACTGCTCAGCCGCAACCGGGGCGGGGTGGTACTGACGGCGGACGGACGCGCTTTGCTGCCGATGATCGAGCGGCTGTGTACGGATCACCATGCCCTGCTGCAATCGGCAGCCAGTCTGAAGGGGATAGACGCCGGACTGGTGAAGGTGGCCACCTTTTCCAGCGTGTCCGCCCAGTGGCTGCCCTCTATCCTGAAGAGCTTCGGGGAACGATACCCCAATGTGGAATTCGAGGTGGTCACCGGCGATTTCTACGACCAGCTGGAGGAGCGTATTCTGCGCGGAACGGTGGACTGTGGTTTTCTGCGGCTGCCCTCTGTGAAGCATCTGCAGACCTACGCGCTGCATCGGGATGAACTGCAGGTCATCCTGCCCTGCGACCATCCACTGGCATCCTGCGGGGAATTCCCGCTGGAAGCGCTGGCCACCGAGCCGTTTATCCAGTTGGAGGAGGGAGAGGACTACGAGATCCGGGCGGCATTTGACGAGATGGGGATCCGGCCGAACGTGCGCTATACGGCACGAGAGGATCGCACGATCCTGGCCATGGTGTCAAAGGGGCTGGGGATCAGTCTGCTGCCGGAGCTGATGGTGCGCCACAGCCCCTATCCGGTAACAGCCTGTAAGCCGCCGATGGTCTTTTACCGGAACATTGGGATCGGCGTCAAGGATGAGAAGGCACTGTCGGCCTCCACCCGGCGCTTTGTGGAATATGTACGCAGCTGGGTACAGGAAAACGCGGATGTGTAGGAATGTAAGAGGGAGCCGGCCTTCCGGCTCCCTCTTTTGCAGTTGTTATATCCGATAATCATATGCGATCCGTGCTGCCCCGTTTCGCACATAGACGATCCCGCAAGGCCGGAATCCGTATTTTTCAATAGCTGACCGCATGGCGAGATTGTTTCGATGTGTGTCGATGCGGATATGACCGATATGACTGGTACAGAAATCAAAGCAGGCTTTGGCGATGCCGCTCGCTTTACCATTGGAAGCCAAACGATGGATAGTTCCATAGGGTGTGTGGTAGTGCCACGTGCCGTTTTCAATGATCCGATATGTTGGCTCGTCGCCGATGATGAAGGTGAATGTCCCCACAATATCACCATGGTCAAGGAGAACATAATTGACATTCTGCGCAATATCGTGGGTCAGGATGTCCTTTCCGGGATAATTGTCGTCCCATTGGGTCGCGTTGCCGTGAGCAGCCATATAGGCTCTTGCAGCGGTAAAGATCTGTAAAATAGTATCTATATCATTCGGAGTGCTTTTTCTGATTTCCATAATGGTTTTTTGAGACTCCTTTCTGAAGCAGGCAGCCGGTTGTCAAAGACTATGTAGTAGCTATGTGACAGGACGTATTTTCTTATTTTGCTTTGGAGAATGAACGAAAGTAATTATATAAAAAAGCCTTGAAATCAGATGATTTCAAGGCTTTTTGTTGCTCCCTCGAGCTTTTGGTGGAGATAAGCGGGATCGAACCGCTGACCTCTTGAATGCCATTCAAGCGCTCTCCCGGTTAGTGCGGTTACATACCCCCTAAACCGGGTCAAAAGAGTGCTTCAATACGCGGGCTTCTCCACCATAAGAAAGCTTGGCTTTAAGCACATATATATTCTTTGACTTCGCGTGCGATTTGCTCCCAAATATCATCAGGTAATTCTTTGAAATTATAATATTTCCCAGCATACATAGATTGATAGTCATAGTTTTCGGGTAGTACGCTCCCGCTCGTTGTTCTCTTGTCATCCCATGCAACAGCGTATGAGTGAAACTCGTGAATCAAGGACAAAAGAGCATCAATATCTTTAATTCTCCAACCCATGACATAGTCTTTTGTTGCACGCTTTGCGGCCTCGATGTCTGTAAACTGAAAACACCCTTGCACATCACAAGT
>CAKTMQ010000110.1 GCA_934573945.1 uncultured Oscillospiraceae bacterium
AAGAAGGCGGCCTGCAGCACCATGTTGGAGCGGTTGCCCAGCCCCAGCGCCTGAGACTCCTTGTTGGCGTCGATGATATAGAACTTGATGTCGTTCTCCGCGATGTACTTGAGAATATCGCCGGGGATGTGCTGCTCCAGCTGATCCTCTGTCCACTCACAGTTCAGCAGGAAGCTGCCGTGGGGCTTCAGCTCGGAGATGATGTCGTACTTGGTCAGATACGTCTGGTTGTGGCAGGCAATGAAATCCGCGTTGCTGACATAGTAGGTGGAGCTGATGGGATGCTTGCCGAAGCGCAAATGGCTCTTGGTGATGCCGAAGGACTTCTTGGTGTCGTACTCAAAGTACGCCTGACAGTACATATCGGTGGTCTCGCCGATGATCTTGATGGAGTTCTTGTTGGCGCCCACGGTACCGTCGGAACCCAGACCCCAGAACTTGCAGGCGATGGTGCCCTCCGGCTCGGTCAGCAGCGGCGCGCCGATGGGCAGGGACAGATGGGTCACATCGTCCTCGATGCCGATGGTGAAGTGGTTTTTCGGCTCGGAGAGCGTCAGGTTGTCGAACACCGCCTTGATCTGAGCGGGCGTGGTATCCTTAGAGCTGAGACCGTAGCGTCCGGCGTAGATCAGCGGACGGCCGGCGTCATTGATATAGGCGGCGCAGATGTCCTCGTACAGCGGCTCGCCGATGGAACCGGCTTCCTTCACGCGATCCAGCACGGCGATCTTCTTCACCGTCTTGGGCATGGCGGCAAGCAGGTGCTTGGCGGAGAAGGGACGGAACAGATGTACCTGCAGGAAACCCACCTTCTCGCCCTTGGCGTTCAGGTAGTTGACGACCTCCTGCGCGCAGCCGGCCACAGAGCCCATAGCCACGATGACGCGCTCAGCATCCGGTGCACCGTAGTAGTTGAACAGGTGGTACTCACGGCCGGTCAGCTTGCTGATCTCCGCCATATAGCCCTCCACCACGTCGGGCAAATTGGCGTAATCGGTGTTGTTGGATTCCCGCAGCTGGAAGTAGATGTCGGGGTTATCCACCAGGGAGCGCATACGGGGGTCTTCCGGGTTCAGAGCGTTGGCGCGGAATCTGGCCAGTGCCTCATAGTCCACCAGCTTGGCATACTCGTCGTAATCCAGTACGTCGATCTTCTGGATCTCATGGCTGGTGCGGAAGCCGTCAAAGAAATGCAGGAAGGGAATGCGTGCGCGGATGGCGCTCAGGTGCGCCACGGCAGCCAGATCGGCAGCCTGCTGGACGCTACCGCTGGAGAGCAGGGCAAAGCCTGTCTGACGGCAGTTCATCACGTCGGAGTGGTCGCCGAAAATGGAGAACGCATGGGTACCCACGGTACGGGATGCCACGTGGAGCACGCCGGGCAGGCGCTCACCGGAGATACGGTGCATGGTGGGGATCATCAGCATCAGACCCTGAGACGCGGTAAAGCTGGTGGCCAGCGCACCGGCCTCCAACGCACCGTGACAGGCACCGCAGGCGCCGGCCTCGGACTGCATCTCCACCAAACGGACGGTCTGGCCGAAAATGTTCTTCTTTCCCTTGGCAGACCACTCATCGGCGTGCTCCGCCATGGGGCTGGACGGCGTGATGGGATAGATGGCAGCAACTTCCGAGAAGGCATATGCCACATATGCCGCCGCTTCGTTACCGTCGCAGATCTTCATGAGCTTGCTCATTCTTTCTTTCCTCCTCTATGTTCCTGGTGCCCACCGGCGGCAGGCCACAGATATACAATTTATATGGTAACACGTTTCAAGGGAAAGTCAATTTCTTGTCAATGATTTCTGCGTTTTCTCTTATTTATTGGGGCATCCTTTGTGAAAAAAGTCAATTCAGATGATGATGGGTCTGCCATCAAAGTCGATCTGTCCACCTCTGACCGTCACATTGCCGCCCAGCCGATTGACATACACGCCGTCCGGCAGATCGACCGCCACACGGCCGGTGCCGTCATTCATGTGGAACACACCCAGTGCCTTGCCCTCGGTGCCCTCATAGTGTCCCAGCAGGAAGCCGCCCTCCGCCGTATCCAGCCAATAGCCGCCCTGCAGCGGCAGCGTCAGCTTCACCGCCTTGAGTTGATGGAGATACTGCTGCAGATCCCGCTGCATATCGCCGTAATTGCTCTGCCGCTCGAAGAAGTCCACCCGCTCTTTGGGTGCGTACTCCTGCCCGCTGTAGAGCATGGTAGCGCCCCGCTGGAAGTACAGAAACGCCAGCCAGTTGTCCAGCTGTCCATCGCTGTGGAGCCAGGAGGCGATACGAGGCGTGTCGTGGTTCTCCAGGCAGCGGGCTTTCACATAGCCGCTGGGATACTCCAGCTCCTGATAGGTCAGCAGCATGGCGTATTCCGCCATCGTGCGCTGCCCCTTCAGCACACCCTCGAAGCAGTGCCAGATGTCGTAATCATAGGTCATGTCGAACACGGTCTGCAGCTCCGTATCCGTGGCGCTGTAGACACCCATGCGGCGCATGGCCAGCGTGTGGGCGCCGTGAACACTCTCCGCCAGCCAGATACAGCCCGGACGGACGGTCTCTACCTCCTCCCGTGCCTGCCGCCAGAAATCCAGCGGCACGGCGCTGGCCACATCGCAGCGGAAGCCGTCCACGATGGCCGCCCACTGCTTGAGCGTGTCGATCTGATAGCGCCACAGCTCGCGGTTGGTGTAATCCAGATCCACAATATCCCACCAGTCCGCCACCTTGCGGGTGGGCTGCCCCGCGGCGTCCCGCAGGAAAAACTCCGGGTGGGTCTTTGCCAGCACGGAGTCCGGCGAGGTGTGGTTATACACCACGTCGATGATGCACTTCATGCCCCGCTGGTGGATGGCATCCACCAGATGCCGCAGGTCATCCTCCGTACCCATGTCCGGGTTCACCGCCCGGTAATCCCGGATGGCGTAGGGGCTTCCCACAGTGCCCTTGCGTCCGGCCTCACCGATGGGATGGATGGGCATCAGCCAGAGGATGTCCGCCCCCAGCCACCGCAGTCTGTCCAGATCTGCCTCCAGCGCCCGGAAGGTGCCCTCCTTCGTGTGGCCGCGGACAAAGATGCTGTAGATCACCTGATGCCGCAGTGAAAGATCCGTATTGCTCGCCATAAGATAGCCCTCCTCCTTCACAATGCTCTTTTGTCGTTTTCTATTGCAGCAGCGCCAGAAACGCCTCCTCCGTCAGCACGGGGATATTCAGTTCCTGTGCCTTGCGCAGCTTGCTGCCGGCGTTTTCGCCGGCCACCACATAGGTGGTCTTCTTGGATACGGAACCGCTGGCCTTGCCGCCCCGCTCCTCGATCATGGCGGCGGCCTCATCGCGGGTAAACCGCTCCAGCGTCCCGGTAAGAACGAAGGTCTGTCCCGCAAACCGCTCGTCCACCGTTGCTCTCTGGCTGGTCATGTTCACCCCTGCCTCCCGCAGCTGCCGCAGCAGATCCTGAGACTGGGGGCTTTCCAGCCACCGGCGGATATACTGTGCCGTCGTCGGCCCCACATCGTCAATGGCGGTCAGCTTCTCCTCCGAGGCGGCGCACAGCGCATCCATCGAACCGAAGTGGGACGCCAGCACCTTGGCGGCCTTATCCCCCACCTGACGGATGCCCAATGCGCTGATGAGCCGCCACAGGTCGTTGCCCTTGCTCTTCTCCACGGCAGCCACCACATTGGCCGCCGATTTCTCGCCCATCCGATCCAGCCGCGCCACATCCTTCACCTGCAGGTGATAGAGATCGGCCGCCGTTTTGACCAGTCCGCTGTCCACCAGCGACTGGATCACCGCAGGCCCCATACCGTCGATGTCCATGGCGGTGCGGCCTGCAAAGTGAGTCAGATTCCGCAGCAGCTGTGCCGGACACTCCGCGCCGGTGCAGCGGACGGCCACGCCATCCTCATCGCGGCTCACCGGTGCGCCGCATATAGGACAGGTCTGGGGCAGGCTGTAGGGCACGGCGTCCGCCGGGCGCTTGTCCCGCAGCACCTCCACGATCTCCGGAATGATCTCACCCGCTTTCTGCACCATCACCGTGTCGCCGATGCGGATGTCCTTGGCGGTGATGAAATCCTGATTGTGCAGCGTGGCGTAGGTCACCGTTGTGCCCGCCAGCCGCACCGGCTCCAGCACCGCCTTGGGCGTCAGCACGCCGGTGCGCCCCACCTGCACCACAATATCTTTCAGCACAGAGGGCTTCTGCTCCGGCGGGTACTTGTAGGCTACCGCCCAGCGGGGACATTTGGCCGTACTGCCCAGCACCTCCCGCTGGGCAAGGTCGTCCAGCTTCACCACCGCGCCGTCGATGTCGAAGGGAAATTCCATCCGTGTGTCGCCCAGCCGGGCGATCTCCGTCAGGATCTCCTCCCCGCTTTTCAGCGCTCTGTGGGGGATCACCTTGAAGTGCTGCTGCGCCAGATAGTCCAGTGTCTCGGTGTGGGTGGCAAATGTCCGTCCTTCCGCCAGCTGCAGGTTGAATACCGCAATATCCAACCGCCGCTGCGCCGCGATCCGGGGATCCAGCTGCCGCAGGGAACCGGCGGCGGCGTTGCGTGGATTGGCCAGCAGTGGCTTTCCCTCGATCTCCCGGCGGGCGTTGATCTCCTCAAACACCGTCCGCGCCATATAGACCTCGCCCCGCACGATCAGATGGGGCAGCTTCTCCGGCAGCGTCATGGGAATAGAGCGGATGGTACGGAGATTCTCCGTCACGTCCTCCCCCACCCGTCCGTCTCCCCGGGTCGCACCCCGGACGAACACGCCCTCACGGTACTCCAGCGCCACCGACAGGCCGTCCACCTTCGGTTCCACGCTGTACACGGCGTGGGGCAGATCAGCGGCCACCTTCTCCAGGAAAGCCGCCACCTCTTCACCATCGAACACGTCCTGCAGGCTCTCCAGCGGCACCGTGTGGCGCACCTCCTCAAACTGGCTCAGCAGCTTTCCGCCCACCCGTTGGGTAGGTGAATCGGCGGTGATCTCCTCCGGATGTTCCCGCTCCAAGTCCTCCAACCGGCGCAGCAGGTGGTCATATTCGTAGTCCGACATGGTGGGCGCGTCCAGCACGTAGTAGAGATACCCGTTGGTGTTGAGCGTCTCCCGCAGCTGTCTCATTTCTTCACGATAGTCCATGATCCTGTATCCTCATCTCATCCGTTGTTCATGATATAGTCC
>CAKTMQ010000111.1 GCA_934573945.1 uncultured Oscillospiraceae bacterium
TATGCCTCCGGCGAGCTGAAGCACGGCACCATCTCCCTCATCGAGGAGGGCACGCCGGTGATCGCCGCCGCCACCTATATGCCGCTGTTCGACAAGGCCATGAGCAATGTGGTGGAGGTGCAGGCGCGGGGTGCCCATGTGCTGGCGCTGACCACCGAGGACGGCGCGGCGCGGATGCACAGCCGCGTGGAGCAGGTGCTGACGGTGCCGGAGACGGAGACCATGCTGCTGCCCCAGCTGGGAGTGGTGCCGCTGCAGCTGCTGGCGTACTATATCGCGCTGGCGCGTGGCTGCGACATCGACAAGCCCCGGAATCTGGCGAAGAGCGTCACCGTGGAATGACCACTGGCATACACAGGACTTACGAAAAGGAGGAGCAGCTATGGAGATCCGTTTGGCAGCGATGGACGATCTGGCCGCTGTGACGGCGCTGGAGGCGGTGTGCTTCCCGCCGGCCGAGGCGGCGCAGGAGGACAGCTTCCGCGCCCGGTTGGCCGCATACCCGAACCACTTCTGGCTTCTGGAGGACGAGGACCGGCTGGTGAGCTTCGTCAACTGCCTTGTCACCGATGCGTACGATCTGACGGATGAGATGTTCGATGATGCGTCCTATCACAACGAGAACGGCGCGTGGCAGATGATATTTGGCGTGGTGACTCACCCGGATTATCAGCACCGCGGCTGCGCGGAAAAGCTGCTGCGCTATGTGGTGGAGCAGGCCCGGCAGCAGGGAAGAAAGGGTCTTGTGCTGACCTGCAAGGAGCATCTGCTGCACTTTTACGGCAAGGTGGGCTTCGTGGACGAGGGGATCTCTGATTCTACCCACGGCGGTGCGGTGTGGCACAAGATGCGCCTGACGTTCTGACAAAAAGCAAGGAAAGAGGGGGGAGCATTTCCCCCCTTTCTTTTTTCAAAAGGGTATGCTATACTTAAAAATTGACTGAATACCAAGGAAAGGGCGTGTACGATATGCATGACGAGCTGCTGCGCCGGCTCAACGAGACAAAGACCATGTCCATCGTGGGTATGTGCAAGAATGCTGGCAAGACCACCATGCTCAACTGGCTGCTGACCAGCGACCACCTGCGCGGCACATTGGGTCTGACCTCCATCGGGCGGGACGGCGAGTCCACCGACGTAGTCACCGGCACGGAGAAGCCCGGCATCTTTGTGAAGGAGGGCACGCTGATCGCCACGGCGCAGGATATGCTGCGTCTGGGCGACGTGACCAAGGAGATCCTGATGACCACCGGCATCCCCACACCGCTGGGCGAGGTGGTGATCGTCCGGGCGCGGAGCGCCGGCTATGTGCAGCTGGCGGGACCTTCCATCACCACCCAGCTGAAAACGGTATCCCGCGAATTCTTTGAGCTGGGGGCGGATATGTCCATCATCGACGGTGCGTTGGGACGCAAGAGCCTGGGCGCCCGCGCCGTGGCGGAGGGCGTGATCCTGTGCACCGGCGCCAGCTACGACATGAGCATGGAAAAGGTGGTGGCGGACACCGCCCACATCTACCATCTGATGAATCTGCCCAAGGCGGCCGCGCTGCCGCCGGAGGCGTCGGAGGGACTGGAGAAGTGCTGGCGGGAGCACGGCGCCGCCCTCATCACCGGCGCACTGACCGACAGCATGGTGCTGCCGCTGCTGCGCAGCGGCGTGCTGCGGGGCGGACGGCTGGTGGTGAAGGATCCCAGCAAGGTGCTGCTCAAGCCGGACACGCTGGACAAGCTGGCCACCCGCAATGTGGTGCTGGAGACGGAGGAGGCCGCCCGCACCCTGTGCGTTACCATCAACCCTGTGTCCGCCTACGGCTGGCGCTTTGACAAGGACGCCTTCATGGCCGCCATGACCGACGCCGTGGACGCCCCTGTCATCAACGTGAAGGAGGAATTACGATGATCACCGTGTCATTCGATGAAAAGGTCAAGATCGGCCTGCAATACGCGCTGGAAACGCTCCACGGCTGCTCCCCCTTCGGGCTGGAGCGGATCCGCCGCCTGCGGTTCTATACGCCGGAGGAGCGGGACGCGCTGGAGACGGAGCTGTACAACGTGCAGGCGCTGGCGCAGAACGCCGAGAGCCTGAAGGGTGTCTACAACCGGCTGATGACCATGCTGTGCCAGATCAAGGACATCCGCAACTCCCTGCGCCGCTGCCGTGACGGCGAGGTGCCGGATCATGTGGAGCTGTTTGAGATCAAGGGCTATCTCCAGCGGCTGGACGGCATCCGTCCGCTGCTGGCGGAGATGAACGCGGCGGCGCAGCTGCGCGGCGTGATGCTCCACGACCCGGCGGCAGCGCTGGCGATCCTGGATCCCAACGGCACCGGCAGCCGCGGCTTCTACATCCCCGACAGCGCCACGGCGAAGCTCAAGGAAGTCCGCGCCGCCAAGAAAGAGGTGGAGGAGCGGTTGTTCCACGCCCAGACCGACGCGGAGAAGGACGACCTGCGGCTGCAGCGCACCCGCATCTGCGCCGAGGAGGAGAGCGAGGAGATGAAGGTGCGCCGCGCCATGGGCGCGGCACTGGCACCCATGGTGGATGATCTGCTGGCCGACGCGGAGACCATCGGGCGGCTGGACTTCATGGTGCAGAAGGCGCTGTTCGCCGTCCGCTACGGCGGCGTGATGCCGGAGCTCACCGACGGTGCGCTGGCGCTGGAGGATATGGTGAACCCGGAGCTGATGGATCTGCTGGCGGAGCAGGGGAGAGCCTTCGTGCCGGTGTCCATCGCGCTGGAGCGGGGCGCCACGGTCATCACCGGCGCCAATATGGGCGGCAAGTCAGTGGCCATGAAAACGGTGGCGCTGAATGCTCTGCTGCTGCAGGCCGGCTTTCTGGTGTGCGCCAAAAGCGCCAGAATGCCCCTGTTCCACAGCGTCAAGATGCTCTTTGACGATCTGCAGTCCATCCAGTCCGGCCTCAGCGGCTTCGGTTCGGAGATCGTCCAGTTCGAAAAGGCACTGGCGGAGGTGGAGCAGGGTTACTCCCTGTTCCTGCTGGACGAGTTTGCCCGGGGCACCAACCCGGACGAGGGCGCGGTGATCGTGCAGGCGGTGACCCGGTATCTCAACGGCGTCAACGCCATCTCTCTGCTGACCACCCACTATGACAAGGTGGCGCCCTGCGCCCATGAGCACTATCAGATCATCGGCCTGCGGGACGTGGATCCCGAGCAGATCCGCCGCGAGTTGGCCGTCACCAGCGAGGACGGCGTGGCCGTCATCGCCCGGCATATGAATTACGGCCTGTACCGTGTGGAGGGCAAGTCCGACTGCCCCCGCGACGCGCTGAACATCTGCCGGATGCTGTCGCTGAAGCCGGAGATCATGCATCTCATCGAGGAGAACTATTGAACCCCTGCTGAAAAATAGAGGGTTTTCCTCATAAACGGGCATCATGAACCCCAAAAACGGTACAGCTTGTCTGTACCGTTTTTCTCATGTCCGGCAACGACTGCCCGGTATGGATATGGCGGCAAAAGGGAACAGCGCAGCTTCGGGGCAGGAGCCCGTCCGCTGCGCTGTTTTTTATAAGCTTGTGGAAAGTCCCGTCCTTTGACCCGCCATTCCGGTCACTTGCTCCGTTTTCTCCTGCTGTAAACGACTGTGCCGGTGAGCCCGGAAGCGCTCACGGACAGCAGGACGAGCCACAGCGGCATCTGGCTGCTGTCGCCGGTCTGCGGCGTACCGACAGCTTTTGCGAAGGTGACCTCGATGGTGTGGGAGGTGCTGACATTCTTGAAGGTGTAGGACTTCACCGCGCCGATGCTCTTGCCGTCGACCTTGACGTCGGAGACGGCATAGCCCTGCTTCGGAGTGATGGTGAAGGTCTGGTCTCCGCCCTCGCGGACGCTGACGTCACCGGAGGGAGAGATGGAGCCGTTGTCGTCTGCGGTGGCCTTGATGGTGTAGTAGCTGTCGCTGGTGCTGCTGCCGCTGCCGGAGGCCGGAATGACCGTGGTCTCCTGATAGCCGCAGATGCCGCAGGTGCGTGCCCTTTCACCGGACTGACTGGTGGTCGGCGCCTGGGTGATGCGCCACTCGCCGAAGCTGTGTGCCGCCTTGGCCACGGTCACCTTGCCGCAGAGCGAGTACTTCTGCTCATGCTCGGTCTTGGTCGTTGTCCATGTCGGCTTGCAGCCGGCGGCGTGATGGGCGGGATCTATCTCGCCGTACTGACCGCCGCAGATCGTGCAGACGGCTTTGTTCACGCAGTCCGCCGTACCGCCGGCGCAGCTTTCCGTCTCGGAAGCGGTGCAGCCGGGGACGGTGCACCCGCGGGTGTGGGTGCCGTCGTCGTTGGACGCCCAGCCGCCCCACGTGTGCTCAGCCTTCGCGGCGGTGATGACGTAGCCGCAGACCTCGCAGGTCACAGCGGTGGTGCAGTCACCGTCATCCGTACCGGCGCAGCTTTCCGTCTGGGAAGCGGTGCAGCCGGAGAGGGTGCACCTGCGGGTGTGGGTGCCGTCGTCGTTGGACGCCCAGTCGCCCCACGTGTGGTCGGCCTTCGCGGCGGTGATAACGTAGCCGCAGACACCGCAGTTCAGTGCGGTGGTGCAGTCGCCGTCATCCGTACCGGCGCAGTTATCCGTCTGGGAAGCGGCACAGCCGGAGATGGTGCACCTGCGGGTGTGGGTGCCGTCGTCATTGGACGCCCAGCCGTCCCACGTGTGCTCAGCCTTCGCGGCGGTGATAACGTAGCCGCAGACACCGCAGTTCAGTGCGGTGGTGCAGTCGCCGTCATCCGTACCGGCGCAGTTATCCGTCTGGGAAGCGGTGCAGCCGGAGACGGTGCACCCGCGGGTGTGGGTGCCGTCGTCGTTGGACGCCCAGCCGTCCCACGTGTGCTCGGCCTTTGCGGCGGTGATAACGTAGCCGCAGACCTCGCAGTTCAGTGCGGTGGTGCAGTCGCCGTCATCCGTACCGGCGCAGTTATCCGTCTCGGAAGCGGTGCAGCCGGAGATGGTGCACCTGCGGGTGTGGGTGCCGTTGTCATTGGATGCCCAGCCGCCCCATGTGTGCTCAGCCTTTGCTGCGGTGATGACGTAGCCGCAAACCGCACAGGTCACAGCGGTGGTGCAGTCGCCGTCATCCGTACCGGCGCAGTTATCCGTCTGGGAAGCGGTGCAGCCGGAGACGGTGCACCC
>CAKTMQ010000112.1 GCA_934573945.1 uncultured Oscillospiraceae bacterium
GAATGCTTTCTATTACGAGTGGGGGCGGATCTTTTTCTGCGCGGCGCTGACACCGCTTCTCCTGCTGTTCCTGTGCGTGTTCAGCGCCCAGTGCAAGGCCGGGACGGTGCTGCGCGGCTCACTGGTCGCCCGGGTACTGCGGCTGATATGGCGCGTCATCAAGGCTGTGGCACGGGGGCTGCACCGCATCGCCGTGGGATTGCCCCTGCTGTGGAAAACGGCGCTGGTGACGATAGCGCTGTTCTTCGTCGAGATGATCCTGGTACTGGCCGGCTACGGCTCCGTCGACGGCATCTTTGTGGTGATGAAGCTGGTGGAGCTGCTGGGCATCCTGTACATCGCCCTGAACCTCCGCACCCTGCAGAAGGGCGGCGAGAAGCTGGCGGAGGGTGACTATTCCCAGAGCATCGACACCAAGTTGCTCTTCGGCGACTTCAGGCGCTACGGCCAGCGCATGAACGAGCTGCGCACCGGCATGGAGCAGGCGGTGCAGGAGCAGACCAAGGCCGAGCGCATGAAGACCGAGCTGATCACCAATGTATCCCACGACATCAAGACGCCCCTGACCTCCATCGTCAACTACGTGGATCTGCTGCAGAAGGTAGACGTCCAGCCGGAGGCCGCACGGGAGTACATCGCCGTGCTGGATCGTCAGAGCCGCCGCCTGAAAAAGCTGACGGAGGATCTGGTGGAGGCGTCCAAGGCGTCCTCCGGCGCGCTGCCGGTGGAGCTCCAGCCCACGGATGTGGCCGTGCTGTTCGACCAGATCGTGGGCGAGTATCAGGAGCGTCTGGCCGGCTGCCGCCTGACGCTGGTGGCGCGTCCGCCGGAGCAGTCCCTCTCCGTCCGCGCCGACGGCAAGCTCCTCAGCCGCGTCATGGACAATCTGGTCAGCAATATCTGCAAATACGCTCTGGAGGACACCCGGGTCTACGTGGTGGCCTCCTGTGACGGGGAGAATGTGACCATCAGCTTCAAAAATGTCTCCCGCGCAGAGCTGAACATCTCCCCCGACGAGCTGATGGAGCGCTTCGTCCGAGGCGACGCCTCCCGCCATACCGAGGGCAGCGGTCTGGGGCTGTCCATCGCCGGCAGTCTGGTGCAGCTCATGGGCGGTACATTCCATCTGTCCATCGACGGCGACCTCTTCCGCGCCGACATCACGCTCCCCCGCGCCTAGCATTTGTCCAAAAGGGCGCCGCCCTTCAGATGAACTGAGCCGGGAGTCTCCGAAAGGAGGCTCCCGGCTGCTTTGTTTCTGTTGACAAATGCGAAAAGCAGTCTATAATAGTTGTACATACAACGATGTAGGTGCAACTTTCCTGCAGAAAGGCGGAGGCAGATATGGATATTACAGAACGACAGATCACAAAAATCGCGCGGGAGGCGGAAAAGCTGGTGCTGCGCACGCTGCGGGAAAAAGACGTGGGCACGGCAGAGATCGATCTGATCCATGCCCTGCGCCACAACCCCGGCTGCACACAGGCGGCGCTGGCGGAGCTGCTGCACGCCGACAAGGCCGCTATCGCGCGGCGGACAAAAAATCTGGAAGCGAAGGGGTATCTTGTCCGCAGGGATGCTCCCCATGACCGACGCAGCCAGCTGCTGTATCCCACGGAAAAGGCGGAGAGCCTGAAATCCTCCAAGGCGGAGATTGAAGCATCCTTTTATGAATATCTGACTAGCGCCCTGACCCCGGAGGAGGCCGCCGCCTTTGCATCCGCGCTGCACAAGCTGTACAGACTGTCCAAGACAGAGAGCCGGGCGGGCTTCCCCCATTTCCGGAAAGCGGCAGGAGGTGAAACCGACAATGAAGCATGACAAGACGTTCCGTCCGGATCAGATCAGCGCCTATTTCCGCATGGAATGGCTTTCGCTGACCCTCGTAACGGTCTCCGGACTGCTCTACAACGTCGGTCTGCTTGCCACGCCGTGGTTTGAGGGACGGCTGGCGCAGTGCCTTGCTGATATTCTGGGCGGCAGCGAGACCGCCGCCAGCATGGCGGTGCTGGTGCTGGCCTACATTCTTGTGACGCTGACGGTACAAGCGGCACGGTTTATCAAGCGCTTCTATGTCCGCCGCTTTGCCAACAACATCAACCGCCGGATGAAAGGCGTCCTGTACGCCAATCTGGTGCGGCAGAGCCGTGCCTCACTCGAGGAGGAGGGAGCGGGCGAGCTGATGACCAAGGCCATCTCCGATGTGGATGACTGCGTGGAGGGGATGCGGAAATTCACCACCGAGGTCTTTGATACCGGCGTGGCGCTGGCCGGCTACGCCGTCATGCTCTTCGTATACGACTGGCGGCTGGCGCTGCTGAGCCTGCTGTTCACACCGGTGTCCTACGTCTGCGCGGTGTGGATGAAAAGGCCGGTGCAGCGCGCGGGCGCCGCCTATAAAAAAGCGGCGGGAGCACTCAGCGCGGCCACACTGGATCGTGCGCAGAACGCCGTGACTTACCGCATCTACGGCTGTGAGCGTGCCCGTGAGGAGCGGTATGAAGCGGCACTGAGCACCTATGAAAAAACCGCCGTGCGCAGCAATGTGTGGCAGTCGGCACTGCCGCCGCTGTATCTGGCCGCATCGGAGGCGGGCGTACTGTTTATTCTGTGGTTTGGTGCCAAAAACGTATTGGGGTCAGGCTGGAGCGGGTGGGACATTGCGGCGTTCACCACCTTCCTCTCCTGCTTCACCAAACTGACGGTCAAATCCTCCAAGGTGGCCAAACTGTTCAACGCGGTACAGAAGGCGGAGGTCTCGTGGAAGCGCATCAAGCCGCTGATGAATACGCCGGAGACGCCAGAACCACTGACCGTTCCGGCTCCCGCCGACGTCACACTGAAAAACCTCTCCTTCGCCTACGGGGACGCCCCGGTCTTCTCCGGTCTGACGCTGACAGCGCATCCCGGCGACATCATCGGTGTCACAGGGCCGGTGGCCTGCGGCAAGTCCACCTTTGGACGGGTGTTTCTGTGCGAAGCGCCCTACGGCGGCTCGGCTCGGTTTGGACAGAGAGAATTCTCCGCCCTAACACCACGGCAGATCGCGGCCACCGTCGGCTATCTGGGACACGACCCGGAACTCAGTACCGACACCATCCGGAACAACGTTCTCTGCGGCGATACGCAGGACGCCGCGCCGTATCTCGCCGCAGCCGCGTTGGGCAAGGAGGTCTCAGGCATGGAAAACGGACTTGATACCGTGATCGGCAGCAGTGGCACCCGCCTGTCCGGCGGGCAGGCGCAACGGCTGGCGCTGGCCAGAACACTTGCCCATCCGCGACCCGTCCTGATCCTGGACGACCCGTTCTCCGCGCTGGATCGCGGCACCGAGGATACGGTGTTTGCGGACTTGCAGGCCTACGCAGAGGACAAGGTGGTGTTCCTGATCTCCCATCGGCTGTACCACTTCCCGCAGATGCGGCAGGTGATCTTTATGGAGGACGGCAAAACCACTGTCGGCACCCACGAGGAGCTGATGGCCTCCGTACCGGCCTATCGCCAGCTGTATGAATGCCAGACGGAGGGTGAGCAGGCATGAAGCAGAGACAGAAAAACGGCGTGTTTGCCGCCATCGGGACAGCGGCGGCAGCGCACCATCTGCTCACCGCAGGCACGCTTGTGTGCGCGGCGGCGTCAGTGGCGGCATCGCTGCTGCCGCCGCTGCTGCTGGGACGCACCATCGACCGGCTGACTGCGGGCATCCCGCTGACGTTTCTCGCCGTGCTGCTCTACTTCGGCAGCCTTGCACTGGAGGGTGTGCTCTCCTCGGCACAGGAGAGCCTGCTGGTGCTGTTCGGTCAGAAAATGACCCACGCACTGCGTTCGGAGATGTCCCGAAAGCTGACGCACCTGCCCGCCGGCACGCTGGCGGAGCAGAACCCCGGCCAGGTGGCCGCCCGCTTTTCCGGCGATGTGGACACCGTGGAGGCACTGTTCACCTCCGGCATCATCAGCATGGCGGCGGATGCCTGCCGCATCGTCTCCATCATGGCCGTGATCGCTGTGAAAAACACCGGTCTTGCGCTGATCCTGCTGCTGGTACTGCCGTTGTTCGCCCTATTCACCCGCCATGTACAGAAGCGGATGCTGGCGGCGCAGCTGGACAACCGCCGCGCCGTTGCCGCCGTGTCCGGTCAGGTGCCGGAAACGCTGCACAATATCCGCACCATTCGGGCGCTGGGGCTGGAGTCCTACATGGAGCGTCGCTATGACCGACGCATCGGCGACAGCTATGCCGCCATGGAGCGCACCAACTTCTATGACGCGGTCTATTCGCCGGTAGTACTGCTGCTGAACGCCGTGGTGGTGGGCGCTGTCATGCTGCTCTCCGCCTCCGGCAGCAGGGACATACTGACCCTGTTCGGTATGTCGGTAGGCACCTCGGTGACGGTGATCAACTATATCTCCCGCATTTTCGCCCCCATTGAGAGCCTCGGCATGGAGATACAGACCATCCAGTCGGCCATGGCGGGCGTCAGGCGGATCGACGCCTTTCTGGCGCAGCCGGAGCGTATCATTCCGCAAGCACAGGAAACGTCTCCGCGAGGCGATGTAGTGCTCTCCCATGTGACCTTCGGCTATAGGGAACGGCTTGTGCTGAAGGATCTCTCCCTGACAGTAAAGCAGGGCGAGCAGGTCACGCTGGTGGGACGGACGGGCGCCGGAAAAAGCACCGTGTTCAAGCTGCTGCTGGGGCTTTACCAGCCTCAGGCCGGTACGGTCACCATTGGCGGCGTGGACGTTTCCGCCATTCCGGATCAGGCGCGGCGCACCTGCATTGGTTGCGTAGAGCAGCATTTTTCCCGCGTACCGGGCACAGTGCTGGAGCAGATCACCCTGAATGACTCGCAGATCACCGAAGCCATGGCGCGAAAAGCCGCGCAATTAGCCGGGATCGACGCTGCCATCCAGGCGCTGCCAGAGGGCTATGCCACAGTGTGTACGGACGATATGTTCTCTCAGGGTGAGTGGCAGCTTCTGTCCATCGCCCGTGCCGCGGCGGCGGATCCCACCGTGCTGCTTCTGGATGAGATCACCGCCAATCTGGACGCGGAGACCGAAGCTTGTGTGCTGGAGGCACTGCGCCATGCGTCCGCAGGACGCACCGTTCTCTCCGTCT
>CAKTMQ010000113.1 GCA_934573945.1 uncultured Oscillospiraceae bacterium
TTCCGCAGGTTCTCCATCTGCTCCTCCTCCTTGGAGGTGTAGTGGACGCGGGTCAGCTTGCTGACGCCCTCCACCAGCTCGGCCACCGTGGGGGAGAACAGCTTGGCCAGCTGCTCGTGGGTGGCATTGGTGTCCTCGATGGTGTCGTGGAGCAGCGCCGCCTCGATGGACTCGCTGTCCAGATGCAGCTCCTCCGCTACGATCTGCGCCACCGCCAGCGGGTGGGTGATGAAGGGTGAGCCGTCCTTGCGCATCTGGCTGCCGTGGCAGTCACGGGCAAATTCGTAAGCCTGCCGGATCTGCGGAAAGCTGGCGCCGGGGTTGTAGCTGCGGATGGTGTCCTCCAGATGCTGATACATGGCCTCAATGTCCGTTGTCACAGTGCGTCGCCTCCTCCCCGTTTTGTCTCTGCGTCCGTCAGACGCCGTATATAGGCGGAATCCTCCAGCCTGACCTTTTTATCTCTGGGCGCCAGACGCAGGGAGATGTCGTCTCCCTGCCGCTGGAACTGCAGCAGCCCCCTCTCCTGAAAGACCTCCAGACAGAAGGCGCTGCGCAGGAATGCGTCGGTTTTCCCCATCACGGAGGACAGGGAGCGCAGCAGCGGCAGATACGCGGCGTGCAGCCCCTCCAGCGGCACCAGATGCTCCAGCTGCCGCCATGCGGCGATGTACTGTTCCCGGCTGGGCAGCAGCCGGCGGGCGTTTTTGGCGGAGACGGGATCCCCGGCAGTGCATTGCTCCACCAGCACTAGTGACTCCTGCTCCCGGCTGCTGGCCGACAGGGATGGCCGGATGTCCACCATCTGCAGCTGTACGGAGCGGCTGCCCCGGAATTCGTTGACCTGTAAATAGAACGCGGCGTCCACCCGGTCGCCCTCCTGGCAGCCGCAGGCGGCGGCGTTGGTGGAGAAGAAAATGCCGTCGAATTGGGCGCTTCCCTTGCCCAGACGCAGCTTCAGGTGTCGGTTCTGCCCCACGTTCTGGGTGCGCAGCAGCGTGGCACCCATCAGGCAGAACAGGGGTCTGGCGTTGCCGCTGCCGTATGGCTCCAGTGTGCCCAGCGCCTCCACCTCCTGCAGGGAGATGCGGGTGGGCTGCCGGATCTCCATGTCCACATCCAGCGCCGACTGCGGCGCCTGCCCCACCCAGTAGGCGGCGGCATAGCGGTTCATCCGCGTCCGGAAGGCGGGGATGTTCTGCTCCTCGATGGTAAAGCCGGCCGCCAGCTCGTGGCCGCCGAAGCCCAGCAGCAGGTCGGAGCAGCTCTCCAGTGCGGCGAACAGGTTGAAGCCGCCCCAGCTGCGGCAGGAGCCCTTCCCCACCCCGCCGTTGAGGTGGATCATAAAGCTGGGACGGGAGTATTTTTCGCTCAGGCGGGAGGCCACGATGCCCACCACGCCCTGATGCCAGGTCTCCGAGGCCAGCACCAGCGCCTGCCGCTGGTCGGCGGACAGATGGTCGATCATCTCCTCGGCCTGGGAGTAGATGGTCTGCTCCACGCTCTGTCGTTCCCGGTTCAGGGCGCACAGCGCCTTGGCCAGCTCCTCCGCCTTTGCGCTGTCCTGGCACAGCAGCAGATCCGCCGCCATGTCGGCGGCGCCCATGCGCCCGGCGGCATTGATCCGGGGTGCCAGCACAAAGCCGATCTGCACCGATGAGATCTCCCGCCCGGCCAGTCCGGCCTCCCGCAGCAGGGCGTGGAGACCGATGAAATCAGAGTGTTCGATGGTGGCCAGTCCCCGGGAGACGATGGTGCGGTTCTCGCCGGTCATCTGCATCACGTCCGCCACCGTGCCGATGGCCGCCAGCGTGCAGTACCGGGCGAACAGCGCCTCCTCCCGGTCGGAGCCGCCCAGCGCCAGCACCAGCTTCAGCGCCACGCCGCACCCGGCCAGATGCTTGAAGGGATAGCCGCAGTCGCTGCGGTGGGGATCCACCACCGCCACGGCAGGCGGCAGCTCCGTCTTGCACTCGTGATGGTCGGTGATGACCACGTCCATCCCCAGGGAGTTGGCAAACATGACCTCCTCCACCCCGGTGATGCCGCAATCCACCGTCACCAGCAGCCGTGCGCCCTGCCGGTACAGACCCTCGATGGCGTCCTGGCTCAGCCCGTAGCCGTCCTCGATGCGCCGGGGGATGTAGTGCAGCACGTCGGCGCCCCGGCGCTGGAGATAGTCCACCATGATGCAGGTGGCAGTGATGCCGTCCACGTCGTAGTCACCGAAAATGGCGATCCTCTCGCCGTCGGCAATGGCGCGGGAGATCCGTTCTGCCGCCTTGTCCATGTCCCGCATCAGGAACGGGGAGCAGGTCAGCGACGTCTCCTGCGCCAGAAAATCCGCAGCGGCCTCCGCGGTGTCGATGCCGCGGCTGGCCAGTATGCCCGAGACCAGATAGGGGTATCCCGCATCTGCCAATCGTTCCGCGGCGGCACAGTTTTCCTGCGCCACGCGCCAGACGGGAAATTTCATGACAGGTGGCCTCCTTTCGCTTCCTTCTATTAATAAAGTTCAGTATACCAAATTCTGCGCCAAAGGTAAAGGAAAAAATCCGCCGTACCATGTTGCATTTGGACGATATATACCGTATAATGAACAGGATAAATCAGAGAAACGAGGAGCGAGCCATGCGTCCTGATGGAAAGAGAGTAAAAGACATCCCGCCCATCGTGGCGGCGATCCCCTATATCATGCCCAAGCGCTACGATGCCTGGAACTCCATCACGGAGTATATTGACGAGGAACAGATCAAGGCGTACATCCGGGAGAAGCGCCGCACCGGCGTCCGGATAAACCACATGGCGGTGATCATCACCGCCTATTACCGCGCCGTGCTGCTCAACCCCAAGCTGAACTATTTCGTGATGAACGGCCGGATCTATGAGCGGAATCACTTCTGCGTGTCCTTCGTGATCCTGAAAAAACTGCCGGACGGACGGCCTGACGAGACCACGCTGAAGGTGTATCTGGAGCCGGCGGACACCATTTTTACAGTGCAGCGGAAGCTGACGGAGGCGATTGCCGCCAACGCCGCCACGGAGCAGAAGAACAACACCGACAAGTTCGCCAAGATGATGTTTGCCATCCCGGGACTGCCCAAGTTCGTGATCTGGCTGGCCTATCATCTGGACAAGCACGGCCTGCTGCCCCGGAAGATCATCGACCTCAGCCCCTTCCACACCAGTATGTTCATCACCAATCTGGCCTCCATCAAGACCAGTTATATCCACCACCACTGCTATGAATTCGGCACCACCAGCGTATTTGTCTGCATGGGCAAGCCGGTGCCGGATTACATGAGCGGCAACCTGAACAAGAAGATCATGCCGCTGGGCGTGGTGATGGACGAGCGGATCTGCACTGGCTATGAATATGCCGCGTTTTACAACGATTTCCGCAAGTTCCTCCGTGCGCCGGAGACGCTGGAAGCCCTGCCGCAGAATTGAAGACCGCATAAAGAAAAGGCCGCTGTCGGAGACAGCGGCCTTTATGCGTATGTATACAGGGAAATGAGAGAGCGTCTGCTCTCTCATTTCCCTCACCATATAAACCACGAGGCGACAAATCGCCGGGGTAACAAAGTTCACGGCGCACCTGCCTTGGGAGACAGATACAGCGGCGAAAGCTGTCCCTCCGCCGCAAACCGGCAACTATCCACATTATAGCGAAAAAGTGTGGAAATGCAAACCGACAAAATCACGAAAAATTAAGGTTACAGTTGTATAAGTTGTATAAAATGCCAAATCGGGGCGGATGAAGGACAAAAAAGCAGGCGAAAGCACACGCTTTCGCCTGCTGTGTGCGGCGGTATGACGGATGGGTTCACCGCTCCGGATCGTAGCTCCGCGGGCCATCGTCAAAGCGGTCGTCCGGACGGAAAGCTCCGTCGTTGTCCTCCGGCCTGAAGCCGATGCCGGACATACGCTTGATGACCTCGAAGTAGCCGATGTCCGTCTGGTTGCGGTAGGGGGTGATCCAGATGGACAGGATGCCCAGCGTCAGAGCGCACAGAAGCTCCCAGCCGATCCAGCTGAGATCCAGCACGAACAGCTCCCACTTGTGCCCCCGGGTCTGCGCCTTGCTCATGTTGAGCGCCTCCATGATGCCGATCTCCGGGTTGTCGCAGAGGTTATACAGGGCAAAGCGGTAGCGGTAGGCGGCGATGATGCCGGGAATGACGAACAGCAGCGACCACAGGAATACGAAGATGTTGATGACGATCTGTAGCAGGATGACCTTTCCCGCAAACAGAAAGCCGTCAAACAGCGTGGCGTAGGACATTTCCTGCCCTTTGCGCACGCCCATGATATAGAGCAGGTAGCCGGCGCCCAGTACGGCGGACACCAGCGAGATGGCGATGGTCACACCGGTCGCCACCAGCGGCGGCAGCCGCAGCAGCGGAAGGGTGACATAGATGCTCAGATCCACATCCGTCATTTCCGACCAGCGCGTCAGCACCGCGCCGGCGCTGTTGTCCGTCAGCCAGTTGACGCCGTTGAGCGCTGCGCTGATGGCCAGATACAGCAGGGTGAACAGATAGGCGGATACCTGGGCGTTTTTGGTAATGGACTTGGCCTCGGCCTTGAGTTGTACACGATTCAGCACGGTGATCGCCCTCCTTCAGATCGCAGATGCGGGGTAATTTTCCGTTGCCGGGGCGGAAAACATACACCGGCGGCAGCGGCAGTTCTTACCAGATATTGTATCATAAGGAAAAAGGAAACGCAAGAGCCGGAAAACGGGGAGAAAAAACGCAAAGCACTCGACAAAAAAGGCAAAATTTCAGGAAGAATTCCCGCATAAGACTGGACAACAGCGCCTTTTTGTTGTATGATAAAGCGCAGTGTGAGGTGGTGTAAAGCCACCTGGAGTAGCCGATGGTGAGATTCAGGCGTACGGAAGCAAAACGCCGCACGCAGGAATTTCACCATCAGATACGAATGCAGTAAGATGAGGTGAAGACAATGGCACAAGCTTTCTTTGGCGGCGTTCATC
>CAKTMQ010000114.1 GCA_934573945.1 uncultured Oscillospiraceae bacterium
CCGTAGGCGTCAGCTTCAACAAGATCTTTGCCAAACTGGGCAGCGACTACAAAAAGCCCGACGCTACCACCGTTATCAGCCGGGACAACTGGCAGCAGATCGTCTGGCCGCTGCCGGTGGGCGATCTGCTGGGTGTGGGACGCGCCGCTCAACAGCTGCTGCAGCGGTACGGCGTGGAGACCATCGGCCAACTGGCGGCTTTTCCCCGTGAGACACTGGAGACGCTGATGGGCAAGCACGGCACCCAGCTCCACGACTATGCCAACGGACTGGAACACAGCCCCGTCCGGCCACAGCACGAGCAGGAGCCAGTCAAGTCCGTGGGCAACGGCACCACCTTCCCTCAGAATCTGACCCGCTGGGAAGAGGTACGCAGCGGGTTGGCCATGCTCTGTGACAGTGTGGCGCTGCGGCTGCGGCGGCATGGGATGTACTGCGGCGGCGTGGCGCTGACCATCCGGGATGCCCGGTTCCGCCAATTCACCCGCCAGATGCGGCTGGATACGCCCACCCATCTGCAAAAGGACATCTACCGCGCCGCGCTGGCGCTGGCGCAGCAGGCCTGGCACGCACCGGAGCCCATCCGCGCCCTGACAGTGACGGCGCTGTACCTCAGTGAAAACGCCGACAGCTACGAGCAGCTGGATCTATTGGGCGGCGACAGTGCCGCACGCCATGAGAAGCAGGAACGGCTGGAGCAGGCCATGGACGCCATCCGCAGCAAATACGGCAAGGGCTCCATCTCCTTTGGCCGCACCGGGAAGCACAGTGGTTGGGATGACTGACCCATCTGTGTGAAGAAATTGTAAATTTTTCATGCTGTATCCCCCGCCGCGCATTGCAATACAACGCCGCCCGTGGTACAATAAAAAAACTGTCGTTTTGGCAGAATATGTCCCGCCGCACAGTGAAGTGCGGCGACAAGGAGTCCCTATGGAGCAAGAAAATCTGATGCATCCCGAAGCGCCTGACGCTGCGCCCAAGCAGCGTCTTTGGCCGCTCTTTTTCTTACCTGCCGCGCTGCTGTACCATGAGCTGCTGCTGCACGCCTTTGATCGCGGCACCCTGTTCTGGAGCGTTTCTCTGCTGTATATGCTGCTGTTTTCCGCCGCCGCCGGTTTTCTGGTCTCCGCCGTACTGGGCGCGCTGCCCTGGCGGAAGCTGGCACACGTGCTGACCTATGTGCTGTGCGGTGCGTGGACAGTACTCACCTGCGTAGAGTACTGCTGCAAGAGCTTTTTCAAAACCTATTTCGGTCTGGGCTTTATCTCCCAGATGACCGGGCAGGTGGTAGGTGATTTCTTCGGCACCATGGTAGAGATCATCTTCACCCGGCTGCCCTTTATTCTGTTGTCTTTCCTGCCCATGGCGGCGCTGATTGTGCTGCGCCGCCATCTGTTGGTACAGCACCGCATGAGCGCCAAGCCGCTGCTGCTGGCACTGGCTGCCGCGGTGATATGTCAGGCTGCCGGCTCGATACTGTGCCGCACCGGTGAATCCCGCGCCGACTACACCTATAATTATGTGACAGACCGTGCCGTGCCTCTGTTCGGTCTGTCCGCCACCGTGCGGCTGGAAGCACAGTATGGCCTGTTCGGCCTGCCGGACGCACCGGTGCTGGATGTGATGGAGCCGGAGGAACCGTCCGATGAGCTGGAAACCGTGGTCTACGACTACAACAAGCTGGATCTGGACTTTGACGCCACCTCTCAGCTGGTAATCGGCCAGACATGGGATAACCTGAACAAGTACTTCAGCAGCATCACCGCCAGTCAGAAGAACGAATACACCGGGATGTTTGCCGGGAAGAACCTGATCCAGATCACCGCGGAGGCCTTCAGCCCCTATGCCATCAGCAAGGAGCTGACTCCCACTCTCTACAAGCTGACCCACGAGGGCTTTGTGTTCACCAACTATTACCAGCCCGGCTGGGGGCAGTCCACCACCGGCGGCGAGTTTGCCGCCATGACCGGCATCATTCCCACCTGGGTCAACGGTAACCTCAGCTTCTACGCCAGCAGTCAGGACTATATGCCCTTTGCACTGGGCAACCAGTTCCGTGCGCTGGGATACACCACACTGGCGTATCACAACAACTCCTACACCTACTATAACCGCCATCTCACCCACCCCAATCTGGGCTATGATTACTACGGTATCGGCAATGGTCTGACGCTGACCAGCAGCGGCTGGCCGTACTCCGATCTGGAGATGATGGAGGTCACCGCGCCGGCATACATTCAGGACTATGTGGACAATGGCAAACCCTTCCACACCTATTATATGTCCGTCAGCGGACACGCCAACTGGGGCTGGGGCAACGCCATGTCCGGCAAAAACCGCGAGGCCGCTGTGGCCGCATATCCCAACGCCTCTCAGCCGGTACAGGGGTACATTGCCGCCAATCTGGAGCTGGAATACGCTCTGACCTACCTGCTGGAACAGCTGGAGGACGCCGGTATCGCCGACGACACTGTGATCTGCCTGACCGCCGACCACTATCCCTACGCGCTGGTAACGGATACTGTGGATTACTATCAGGAACTGAGCGGCACACAGGACAGCGAACTGGACATCTCCCGCTACCGCAATACGCTGCTGCTGTGGTGCGGCAGCATGACCGAGCCGGTACGGGTAGACACTCCCTGCTCCGCCATTGACATCGTTCCCACCCTCAGCAATCTCTTCGGTCTGGAGTACGACTCCCGGCTGCTGTCCGGCCGGGATGTGTTCGCTCAGAACTACAACCCCGCCGTCGCTTCCACCTGTATGCCGCTGGTGATCCTTCCCACTAACCGCGGCAACAGCTGGATCACCGCTGCCGGCACATACGATGCCAAGACACGCACCTTCACGCCCAATACCGGCATCGCCGTGGCGGATGACTATGTCAAGACGGTGGCCTCGCTGGTGGATGCCAAGTACTCCTACGCCCGTCTGCTGATCCAGTACGACTACGCAGGCGTGGTGCTGCACCATCCCCAGGCCACCTCGGTGATCGCCGCACCGCCGTCTCCTCCCACCTCCTCCGATACCGGCGCGGATGTCGGGAACAATGAACCTGTGTGGGAAGACGCCGGTGAAAATGTGATGGGACACAACGCAGGATAAGCAGCCGGCAAAAAGACATTTGACGCAAATGAACAGCTGCGCTGCCTGCACTCATTTGACGAAAAGCTTAAAGTACGCATAAAAATTCCCGCATACTGGTGTATGCGGGAATTTTTACAATCTATTTCAGTTCTCTGTTTTACGAGACACCTTATTCATCATAGGGCAGACACTCTCCTGTTTTCGCATCAACTATAACGGCATCAAGTGTGGAGAGATGGTCGTTATCTACCAGCCATTGCGCCCGGAATACATAATAATTTTTTCCCCCAGAACGCTGCTCCAGACCGCCGCTGACCACATAGATGGGAAAACCCGTGTCCTCGGCCACATCTCCCGGCGTATAATCCCAATGGTCACAAGCGATCTCCCGTGCCTCCTCTTCCGTCAGCACGACCTCATCCGGCGCACTCGAAATCGTAACACGCCGGGCTTCCTGCTCCGGTTCGTTCCATTCATACCGCAAATGATAGCCATCCAACGTAAAAACGGTATAGCAATAGTAACTGCCATCCTCTGCATCTTCCTCATACACCGGTTCCTCCAGCTGCACACCACGCTGACCGACTGTCTCCGCAAGCTCCGGATAAGTCATGTCTGCTGTCAATCCCTCCAGCACAGGTTTATCACCGGACAAAACAAGTATCTGCACCATATCGTCATCCGACGGCTCAAAATTTTCGTAGCTGCTGCCGCAATAGGCCATCACGGAACCCGGAAAACACGCTGCATAACCACCCCACCACTCAGATGTGTAGGACTCCCCGAGATAATCAGACACTTCATACAATGGTTTTCCGATAAACGATGCCCAATAAGTCTCCGTATGCTCCTCCGGCACTATTGCCGTAAATGCCTCCAACCGTTGATGGATCGTCTCATCTGCCGTGGCCTCATAGCCACGCCGCAAAACAGCCTCCGCATTTTCCTGATCGCCCAACGCCTCATAGGCATCTGCCGCTTTCAGATAGCCCTCCGGACGCTTGTCGTTGATCTCCAGCGCCGCTTCAAAGGCAGCAGCCGCTTCCTGATAGCGGCCGGTCTCCAGATTGTGCAGTCCCTTGTCATATTGTTCCTGCCAGCCGTCTTTTTCCTCCGCTCCGCAGGAAGTCACTAAGAGTATCAGCATAACAGCCAAAATACCCGTCACATATTTCCGCATATTCGATTCTCCTCATGCATCCATTCTGTCTTTCACACATCGCACATATTATATAAGAATCATTCTATCACCCCGCGCAGCAGGAAACAAGAACTATCTCGCTTAAATCAGATATAAAGCTTCCTTCTATACCTTTCCACCGTCTCTCCAGCCACGTAAGATAGAGAAGATCAAGCTTAACTGCCCCTGACCAGTCAGGAGTCGGTAGCGGAAGGCACTCTGAACGCACATATGCACATCCCGGACATATTCTGCCACTCCATTCTTGCATGGTCTTCTTGTGCTTTGCAGCTGCAGTTGCCAGACCGCATCCATGCCATAACCGAGGGAGTTTTATTTTTCCTCATCGGCAGCAGCCTCTTTTGAACCACTCGCCCAGCGAGTGGTTTTCTATACACAAAAAGAACACCGCTCTTTCGAGCGGTGTTCTTCATGTTGGCGCTACTTATCTTCCCAGGCCGTCTCCAGCCAAGTATTGTCAGCAGAAGCGAGCTTAACTTCCGTGTTCGGGATGGGAACGGGTGGACCCTCGCCCTAATCAGCACCAACTTGTCAGCACAGCAGTGTTCCGTCATGCCGACCAAGTGCAACCTCTTGCACCCTGAAAACCGAACAATGTAAAGAATGGATGGAGAAGGCTTAGATCGCCTGCAATATTGTAGGTCAAGCCC
>CAKTMQ010000115.1 GCA_934573945.1 uncultured Oscillospiraceae bacterium
AAGAGCAGAATACATAGGCGTTATCGTCCAGAATTGCCTGCTGAAGCTTAATTGCCAGTTCGCCGCGCTTGGCGGTATCAAACTCAGTTGCCAGTTCAGCGATCATAGCGTTTACCTCTGCATTTTCATATGCGCCGAAGTTATAACTCATACCGGGCGTGCAGCAGGAGGTAAAGAAATACTGGGGGTCACCAGAGGGGGCAGTGACCATTGCGGAAGCGTAGATATCCCAACTCGTCATGTCAGCGAGGAATTCGCGGCGGTTGGCTGTGCAGTTGATGTCCACGTCAATGCCGATGTCCTTGAGCGTTGCCTGTGCGGACTCAGCCAACAGCGGCAGCTCCTGGCGGCTGGGATAGGTCAGCCAGCGGATCGTCAGCTTCACGCCGTCCTTTTCACGGATACCATCACCGTCTGTGTCGATCCAGCCAGCGGTTTCCAGCACTTCTTTCGCACCTTCGGGGTCGTAGGTTTCGGTCGTCACATTCTCACCGCCAAAGGTCGCAAAGCCGTCCGGGAACGCACCGTTGCTGGGAACACCGTGGCCATCCAGCAGCGCAGTGACGAAGCCCTGCTTGTCAATGCCCATGGCAATGGCCTTACGAACAGCCGGATCCTGAATAATGGAGCTCGTCATGTTCATAGAGCAAAAAAATGCGCGGGAGGTCTGAATGCTGGAGAACTGATAGTTGTCGTTTTCAAAGTTGGGGTAAGCCTCATATGCCATGCCGTAAGCCGCGTCAATATCTCCCGCCTGCAAGGCAGCCGACAGGGTATCACCGTTAGAAAGGGTACGGATGGTCAACTCGTCGATCTTCGGCGTACCGTTCCAGTAGTTTTCGTTTTTCGTCAAGGTCAGATGGTCATCCGTAACCATATCCACAACGATATACGGGCCGGTACCGGCAACGATACCCGCGTCAAAATCACTGGCATCCACATCAATAATGCAGCCGTAAGGATCGCCCAGATAGTTCATAAGCGCCGGATTCGGCTCACTTGTGGTGATGGTCAGAACCTGTCCGTCCGCCTGCATATCCGCGATCTTAGTATCGCCGGGCGCACGGTCATGGTTTTCCAGCATATGCTCGAAGCACTGCTTTACAGCCTCTGCATCCATTTTCCGGCCACTGGAGAAGGTGACGTTATCCTGAAGCGTGATCGTCCAGATCAGATCACCGTCGTTTTCCCACGATTTCGCCAGCCACGGTTCAAGCTCCATGCTGTCGGTATAGTGTACCAGCGTTTCACCGATGCCGTAGCGGATGCAGGCCCAACCGTTATAGGTGCGATGAGGGTCAACGGTTTCTTCCCAGTTTTCTGAATTGAATGTCGTATCACCGATGACCATGGTTTTCTTGGTATCAGCCGGTTCGTTATTCGGCTGATCACTGCCGCCGCATCCGGCCAACAATGTGATCGCAAGGCATACGATCAGCAGGAGGGATACTACTCTTTTCATTCTTTTTCTGTTTCCTTTCCATTCAGGTATATTTTTCCGATCAGGTCGGTCGCTCAACTGTATTTCTTACAGGACACTGTCGATCAGCCGCTTTGTGTATTCGTCCTGCGGATGGCAGATCACCTCGTCCGGCGAACCCTGCTCGACAATATCCCCATGGTACATGACCAGCACACGATCACAGAACTGCTGCACCAAAGAAATATCATGACAGATGAACAGGATGGAAAGCGCTGTACCCTGTTCACAGCGCAGCTCATTCAGCAGCTCCAGAATTTCTTTTTGAACCGTCACATCCAGTGCGGACGTCGCTTCATCACAAATCAAAACCTTCGGCTTTACGGCGAGGGCGCGGGCGATTGCCGCACGCTGGCACTGTCCGCCGCTGACCTCATGGGGATAGCGGCCTGCAAAACCGACGGGCAGCCCGCATCGCTCCAAAAGATGTGCCACTTCCAAGTTTGTTTCCCGTCTTGTCATGCCGCTGTTTCTCAGACTCTCGCCAATGCCATCGCCTAATGTGCGGCGCGGATCAAATGAGTCTGTCGGCGTCTGAAACACCATCTGTATCTTCTGGTAGACTGCGCGGAGCGCCTCTCCTGTTTTCCATGTAATGTCTTCGCCAGCCAGAAAAATTTTGCCATCGGTCACATCCAGAAGCCGCGTGATAAGATTCACTGCGGTGGTTTTTCCGCTGCCGCTCTCGCCAATGATACCAAGGCATTCTCCGGGCCAAAGGTCAAAGCTGATGCCGTTCACGGCAGTCAGGTCGCTCTGTCCGCTGCGGGAAAAGGTCTTTGTCAGATTTTCAACACGCAGGATCGGTTCCATCTCAAGACCTCCTCAGCTTTGGTACAGCCGCCAACAATGTACGGGTATAGTCTGCCTGCGGATTTTGCAGGACATCCGGCGTTTCACCGTATTCGACAGTCTTTCCGTCCTGCATGACCAATACCCGATCTGTCATCGCGCCGATGACGCCGATATTGTGCGCAACAAGCACAATCGCCGTACCATAGGCCTTGCGCAGCAGAGACAGTTCCTCCAGCACCTGCTTCTGTACCGAAACATCCAGCGCGGCTGTCGGTTCATCAGCAAATAAAACGCTGGGGTTCAGCAGCATCGCCGCCGCAATGCCAACACGCTGCTGCATCCCACCGGACAACTCAAAGGGATAGCTGTCCAAAATACGCCTCTCATCTTCAAAGCCAAGCTTGCCCAACAGTTCGATCGCCCGATGTAGAAATTCTTTTTTTGTCACAGAGCCATGCTCTGCCATCATTTCATACATCTGTGCGCCCACTGTGCGGATGGGGCAAAAGGAGCTTCCTGCGCTCTGAAAGATCATCCCAAGCTCCGGGCCGTTCAGCTTTCTGAGTTCCTTTTCGGGCAAATCGGGAAGATTCTTTCCCTGATACCAAATATCGCCGCGTGTCACGACGCCGCTGCTGCCAAGCAGTCCCATGGCAGCTTTCAGAAGTGTGGATTTTCCGCAGCCGCTCTCTCCAACGATGCCGAGGATCTCTCCCCAGCCCAACGTAAAGCTCACATCCTGCACGGCTGGGATGCCATTGTAAGAAATGTCTACATGTTCATATCGCAGTAATTCCTCCATCGGCTCACCTCCCACGGCTTCTGGGGTCAGCATAGTCCCGAATTGTATCGCCCAGCAGGTTGAAGATCATGACGGAGACAAAAATCGCAATGCCTGGAGAAAATGTGATCCACGGCGAGGTGGTCATCAAGCTGCGTGTATCGCTCATCATACTGCCCCATTCAGCCGTAGGCGGCTTTGCGCCAAGTCCAAGGAAGCTCAATGCCGCCAGTTCCATCATCATCGTACCGATATCCAGCATCGCCGTTACCAAAATGGGGCCGATGATGTTCGGCAGAATATGCTTGAAAATGAGTTTTGCAGTGCTGCTCCCCGATAGCTTTGCCGCTTTCATCCAGACAGTTTCCTTCTGCGCAAGCGTCTGGCTGCGGGCAATGCGGGCATATTTCGGCCACGAGATCGCCGCCAGCGCGATGATCGCGTTTTGCAGTCCGCCGCCTAAAGAGCCGGCAACCGCCAGTGCGAACACCAGACCGGGAAACGCCAGAAACATATCGGATATGCGCATGAGTACGGTGTCCATCCACCGGCCATGCCAGCCGCAGAATACGCCGACAATCGTTCCCAGTACGGTAATGACCGATACCAGCAGAAGCGTGGAAAATATGCTGACCCGACTGCCTACAATAACGCGGGAAAGCATGTCCCTGCCATAGCGATCAGTTCCCAGCAGATGCTCTGCCGAAGGAGGCGCTTTCGCAATACTCAGATCCTGCAAATAGGGATCATAAGGAGTAAGATGCTCTGAAAATATTGAGAACAGGATTAGCAGCACGGCAAGCGTTCCAAATACGATCAGACGCGTTTTGACGCTGCTGCGCCGGATCCGCTGCTTTCGGATGGTTGGCTGGCTCATGCCTCACTCACCCCCAGTCGGATTCTCGGGTCGAGCGCATGGTAAAGAAGGTCGGTGATCAGATTTACCATCACATAAATAATTGCCATCCAGACCACATACGCCTGAATGAGCGGATAGTCCCGCATGGTAATGGCATCCACGGCCAACTTGCCCACACCGTCCCACATGAAAATACTTTCGATAATCGCCGTGCCGCCAAGAAGGCTCCCGATAGACAACGCGAGCAGCGTAATGATGGTCAACATAGAGGATTTCAAGACGCTTTTCCACAGGATCACACGTCCGCGTATGCCTCGCGCCTTTGCACCCTCCACATAGTCCTTGTTCAGTTCCTCCAGAACCGTGGCACGTACCTGACGCATATACTTGGCGGACATAGCGATGGCCAGCGTCAGTGTCGGCAGCACGGCACTCTGCACAGTAGTACCGTTTGAGATCACCGGAAAGACCTTCCAGTGAATGGAGAACACCTGCATGAGAAGCAGTGCCACAAAAAAGTTGGGCAGAGAGTTCCCAATAAAGCTGAAAAAGCGCAGGAAATAGTCCGTAAATCTATCGTGCCGTACCGCCGCCAGAACGCCCAGCGGGATGGAGATAATAACCGTCGCGCAAATTGCCAGAGCAGTCAGAAGAAGCGTCGCCGGAAGCTTGGACACAAAGGTCTGGAAGACATCGCGTCCGGAGATATAGCTGATTCCCATGTCTCCGGTCAATATCCCGCCGACCCATGCCAGATATTGCGTTAAAAACGGCTGATCGAGACCAAGCTCAGCGCGTTTGGCATCGATGACCTCCTGTGCCACCGCCCCCTTGTCGCCGTAGAGCTCAGTGATTGCGTCGCTGCCTGCAATGCGCATCATGGCAAAAGACAAAAACGTAATGCCGATAAGTACGGGGATCAGCTGCAAAAACCGTTTAAGAATATATTTTTTCAAAACGTCTCCTTACTGGGGCAGCAGACTTTTTTGCCCTTCCACCAAAAA
>CAKTMQ010000116.1 GCA_934573945.1 uncultured Oscillospiraceae bacterium
AGGAAAGTAATTAGAATTGAGAGGAAACCGCTAAAAACGGCTAAAAAGTGCAGAAAAAATATTGCGGTAGCTCTTTGCATATGTCAGCGCAGCAGATAGCTGCCGCTCTCGGCGGGGGCGTCCACAACGGGCACCAGCCGTGCGTCGAAGTCAAAATGCTCCGGCAGCTGCTGGCGCAGGGCGTCGGCGTCCACGCCATCTTCCAGATAGATGCGGTCAAAGTTCTCGGTGAGCATCTCCGGCGACAGGCCGAATTCCGCTGTGGGCTGGCTGCGCAGCACGATGCTGACGGCAATATCCTCCGGCAGATTGGCGCGCAGACTCTTGATGAAGTCCGTCAGTACCTGTATCCGGTCAATATCCTCCAGTCCGGCGATGGATGTCAGCCGCCCGGCCACCGGATAGCTGAAATAATCCAGCAGGATCTCATCAAAGCCCAGCTTGGCGTATTCCTGACAAAGCGTGGTGATATACACCAGCACCTGGGGGCTGCTGGGATCCAGCCAAGCCATGCTGGCCGCGTCGTACCAGAGGCCGCCGGATGCGATCCGCAGAGCCGCGTCGGGATAAGCGCGGACAAAGTAGCTGTCGCAGAACACGGACATCCGTGCAATGCGGTAGCGGTTCTCTGCCAGCAGCGTCTGCAGGTTGGCCATGGTGTCGTCCTGCTCCACGGCCACCTCATCGGGCACCTCCACCTCTGTGGTGTAGGTGATGGCGCCGTTGACGCGCTTGACCTCCACGGCTACAGCCTTTGCCGCCGCACCGTCCAGCGCCGTCTCCGGCGGTAGCTTCAGCACATTGGCGGGCAGCTGCTGCGCCTGCAGCTCCTGCAGATGGGGCGCATAGCCGTTGTCCACGTAGTCGATGGTCACGTCGTCAGGGATGGTGTAGTCTGACGGCTCGCTGGTATTCTTCCGGCCGAAGGGCAGCTCAAGGTGAGCCTTTCCCTCGTCGTCGTAGACGATGTATTCCTGCGCCGCCAGAAAGGCCAGCGCCAGCAGGATCAACAGGATCAGCGCCGCTGCGATCCACTTTTTCTGCCGCCGTCCCCGGTAATTGTGATAGCCTCGGGTAGTCATACTCAGGGCTGGATATTGTCCAGCAGGCCGACCCGACGGGCATGGCGGCCGCCTTCGAATTCGGTGGTCAGAAATACCTCGGTGATCTTCTTGGCCAGATTGGGACCCACGATACCGGCACCCATGGCCAGCACGTTGGCGTCGTTGTGGCGGCGGGTCATCTCGGCGCTGTAGCTGTCGCCGCACAGGGCGCAGCGGATGCCCTTGACCTTGTTGGCGGCCATAGAGATGCCGATGCCGGTGGTGCAGATCACGATGCCCCGGTCACACTCACCGCTGGCCACGGCGCGGGCGACCTTTTCACCGTACACGGGATAGTCCACGCTCTCGGTGTTGTAGCAGCCCAGATCCTCAAAGTCGTAGTCGTGTTCCTCCAGCCAGATCAGAATGTCCTGCTTCAGCAGATAGCCGCCGTGGTCACAGCCGATGGCAATTTTCATGTGTCGTTCCTCCTCATGATTTGAATGGTGTATATTCCTGTTTACAGTGGCCGGAATAGGGGTTTCATCCGGTCAAAAGTGGTAAAGTACTGGAAGCCGCACTGGCGCAGCAGCGCCTGCCGCGCTTCGATCACGCAGCCCAGATGCTGGGCAACGTGGGCGTCGGAGCCGAGGGTGATGATCTCGCCGCCAAGCTGGCGGTAAAGGGTCAGGATCTCGGCGTCCGGCAGCGGGGTGTTGCCCCGGTTGGTGTTACACTCGATCCCGATGCCCTTGGGGATGATGGTGCGCAGGATCTCCTCCACCTGCGCCATATGGGGACGGAAGGAGATGTTCTTATGCTGCATCTCGTTGATACAGCGCACCGGCAGGGTCAGGTGTCCCAGCACGCTGAACTGTCCCCATTTGGCCAGACGCAGCATCTCCTCCAGATAGGCGTCGATCACGGCGTGGTAATAGGCGTCGTCCCGGTCGCCGTCGATGAAAAAGAGGTCAAACCGCCCCCGGTCATCCCGGGACATATGGACGGATCCGATGATGAAATCCAGTTCCGGCGCACCTTTCATCAGTCCCTCGGCGCAGGAGAAGTCCAGATAGGCCTCTCCCAGCTCCGCGCCCAGCTTCAGCGCGATGCGCTGGCCGTACTGCTTTACAGCCTCGTCATATTGCGCCTGCAGTGCCGCCCAGTCATAGCTGGTGCGCAGCTGATCGGTGCCCCATACGAAGGTGTCCACATGATCGGTGAAGCAGATCTCATCAAGGCCGCGCCGAATCCCCTCCTCCGCCATCTGGGACATGGTCAGATGACCGTCCGGCGAGCAGGAGGAATGTACATGATAGTCAGCCAGATACATCAGCGTTTCTTAAAGAAGCTCCTGCGTTTTTCGTAATTGCTCTCGCCCAGCAGATCGCTGAACTTTTTCAGGGCTTCCTTTTGCTCCTTGTTCAGATTTTGCGGCGTCTCAATGGTGACGGTGACATACTGGTCGCCCCGTCCCCGTCCATTGATGGCGGGGATGCCCTTGCCCCGCAGCCGGAACACGGTGCCGGTCTGGGTGCCCTCGGGGATGTCATACTTCACTTTGCCGTCGATGGTGGGGATCTCCAGTGTACCGCCCAGTACCGCCTGGGCATAGGTGATGGGCGCCTCGCAGAACACGGAGGTGCCGTCCCGGCGGAAGATCTCGTGGGGCTTCACCATCACGGTGACCAGCAGGTCGCCGCTGGGACCGCCGTTTTTCCCGGCGTGACCCTGTCCCCGCAGGGAGATGGTCTGCCCGTCGTCGATACCGGCGGGGATGTTGATCTTGATGGTCTTACGTTTGCGCACGCTGCCCTGTCCGCCGCAGTCGCGGCAGGGCTGGTGGATGATCCTGCCGGTGCCGCGGCACTTCTGGCAGGGACGGGAGCTGGCAAACACGCCCATGGGCGTGCGCTGCTGCACCTGTACCATGCCGCTGCCGTGACAGTCGGGGCAGACCTCCGGCGTGGTGCCGGGGGCGCAGCCGTTGCCCTTGCAGGTGGGGCACTGCTCGCTGCGTTCAACGGACACTTCCTTCTCGCAGCCAAAGGCCGCTTCCGTAAAGGACACCGTTACGCTGGCGCGGATGCTCTCGCCCCGCTGGGGCGCGTTGGGATTGCGGCGCTGCCCGCCGCCGAAGCCGCCACCGAAAAAGCTGCCGAAGATGTCGCCCAGGTCGCCGAAGTCGAACCCGCCCGCGCCGCCGTATGCGCCGCCAGTGCCCGCGCCGTAGCTGGGGTCTACCCCGGCAAAGCCGAACTGGTCATACCGCGCCTTTTTCTCCGGATCGGACAGCACCTCGTTGGCCTCGTTGACCTCCTTGAACTTCTCCTCCGCCTCTTTGTCGCCGGGGTTCATGTCCGGATGGTACTTGCGCGCCAGTTTTTTGTAGGCTTTTTTGATCTCATCCTCCGATGCACCTTTGCTGACGCCCAGCACCTCATAATAATCACGTTTTTCCTGTGCCATGAGCCTTATCTCCTAAACGCCGCAACAAGGGACAGGTATGCCCTGCCCCTTATCGCGGGATAATTTGCCTTACTTGTTGTTCTGGTCGTCGTCATCCACGACCTTGTAGTCGGCGTCGTAGTACTGCTGACCGCCGTTGGGGTCACCACTGGGCTGGCCGCCCATGTTGGGGTCGCCCTGGGGCGCGGCCTGCTGGTACAGCTTTTCGCTCATCTTGTAGAACAGCTGAGTCAGTTCCTCGGTGGCCGCCTTGATGGCGTCGGTATCCTCACCCTTCAGAGTCTCCTTCAGCTTCTCCACGCCGGCCTTGATGGGCTCCTTCTCGCTCTCAGGAACCTTGTCGCCCACCTCGCTCAGGGTCTTCTCCGCCTGATAGACCATCTGGTCTGCCTGGTTGCGGACCTCCACCTTCTCCTTGATCTTGGCGTCCTCGGCGGCATACTGCTCGGCCTCCTTGACGGCCTTCTCAATGTCCTCCTTGCTCATGTTGGAGGAAGAGGTGATGGTGATGTGCTGGGCGTTGCCGGTACCCAGATCCTTGGCGCTGACGTTCACGATGCCGTTGGCGTCGATGTCGAAGGTGACCTCGATCTGAGGCACACCGCGGCGTGCCGGGGCAATGCCATCCAGATGGAAGCGGCCCAAGCTCTTGTTGGCGGCGGCCATCTCACGCTCGCCCTGCAGCACGTTCACCTCCACGGAGGTCTGGTTGTCGGCGGCGGTGGAGAAGATCTGACTCTTCTTCACGGGGATGGTGGTGTTGCGCTCGATCAGACGGGTGCACACGCCGCCCATGGTCTCAATGCCCAGAGACAGGGGGGTGACGTCCAGCAGCAGCAGACCCTTCACGTCGCCGGTCAGCACGCCGGCCTGCAGAGCTGCGCCCATAGCCACACACTCATCGGGGTTGATGCCCTTGAAGGGCTCGGAGCCGGTGAAGTTCTTCACCGCGTCCACCACGGCGGGGATACGGCTGGAGCCGCCCACCATCAGCACCTTGGCCAGATCGGAGGGCTTCAGACCGGCGTCGGACATAGCCTGACGCACGGGCCCCATGGTGGCGTCCACCAGATGGCCGGTCAGCTCATTGAACTTGGCGCGGGTCAGCGTCACGTCCAGATGCTTGGGGCCGGTGGCGTCGGCGGTGATATAGGGCAGGTTGATGTTGGAGCTGGTCACGCCGCTGAGCTCGATCTTGGCCTTCTCAGCGGCCTCCTTCAGGCGCTGCATGGCCACCTTGTCGCCGCTCAGGTCGATACCGTCGGTGCGCTTGAACTCGCTGACCAGATACTTCATGACGCACTGGTCGAAGTCGTCGCCGCCCAGACGGTTGTT
>CAKTMQ010000117.1 GCA_934573945.1 uncultured Oscillospiraceae bacterium
CTGAACCGCCGCCAGAAGAACAATCCCTGCCTCATCGGTGAGCCGGGCGTGGGCAAGACCGCCATCGCCGAGGGGCTTGCCCAGCGCATCGCCGCTGGGGAGGTGCCCTTCAAGCTGCGCGCCAAGGAGGTCTATCTGCTGGATCTGACGGCGCTGGTGGCCGGCACCCAGTTCCGCGGCCAGTTTGAGAGCCGCATGAAGGGCCTCATCGAGGAGATCCGCAAGGCGGGCAACGTGATCCTTGTCATCGACGAGGTGCACAACATCGTGGGCGCGGGGGACGCCGAGGGCAGCATGAACGCCGCCAACATCCTCAAGCCCGCCCTCAGCCGGGGTGAGATCCAGGTCATCGGCGCCACCACCTTCAACGAATACCGCAAGCACATCGAAAAGGACACGGCGCTGGAGCGCCGGTTCCAGCCGGTGACGGTGAACGAGCCCAATATCGAGGACACCCTGAAGATCCTGCAGGGCATCGCCCACTACTATGAGCAGTTCCACGGCGTGTCCATTCCGGACGGCGTGCTGCGGCAGGCGGTGACGCTCTCCGAGCGCTATATCACCGACCGGTATCTGCCGGACAAAGCCATCGACCTGATCGACGAGGCCTGCTCCGACCTGAACCTCCACGACGCGGACATCAACCGCCGCATGGAACTGGAGCAGCAGCTGGCCACCATCGCCACGGAGCAGGAGACGCTGTCCTCCGAGACGCCGGAGGAGGAGCAGACCGAGGCGCAGCTGGATCAGCGCTATGCCCGGATCGCCCAGCTGCGCAGCGAGCAGATCCGGCTGGAGCAGGAGCTGGAGGCCATCAAGGCCAAGGGCACGCCCACGCTGACCATGGACAACATCGCCCGGGTCATCGAGATGTGGACGAAGATCCCCGCCAGCAAGATCAAGGAAGAGGAGTTCCAACGTCTCAGCCAGCTGGAGCAGCGGCTGAAGCGGCACATCGTGGGACAGGATGAGGCTGTGGCCGCCGTGGCCGCCGCCATCCGCCGCAACCGGGTGGGCATCTCCCCCAAGCACAAGCCGGTGAGCTTTATCTTCGTGGGCAGCACCGGCGTGGGCAAGACGGAGCTGGTCAAGCAGCTGGCGGACGACCTGTTCAACGCGCCGGAGTCCCTGATCCGGCTGGATATGTCCGAATTTATGGAGAAGCACTCCGTGTCCCGTATCGTGGGCAGCCCGCCGGGCTATGTGGGCTATGACGAGGCGGGGCAGCTGACGGAGAAGATCCGCCGCAAGCCCTACTCGGTGGTACTCTTTGACGAGATCGAAAAGGCGCACCCCGACGTGCTGAACGTGCTGCTGCAGATCCTGGACGACGGCCAGATCACCGACGCCCACGGGCGCAAGGTGAACTTTGAGAACACCGTCATCGTCATGACCTCCAACGCGGGCTCCGACAAGGCCGTGGGCGCGATGGGCTTCGGCAAGTCCGGCAGCGAGCAGGGCAAGGAGCGGGTGATGAAGGCGCTGCGGGAGTTCCTGCGGCCGGAGTTCATCAACCGGGTGGACGAGGTCATCTACTTCCACCAGCTGACGGAGGAGAACTTCCGGGGCATCGCCCGCATCATGCTGGAGGAGCTGAAAGCGTCGCTGAGCGACAAGGGCTTCGGCTTCCAGTACGACGACGGCGTGGTGGACGTGCTGGTGCGCAAGTCCTATTCCGCCGCCTACGGCGCACGGAATCTGCGGCGCTGCATCCAGAAGGAGCTGGAGGATCCCATGGCCAACCTGATCATTGACGCATTTGAGCATCCTGTGACCCAGCTGAAGGCTGCGGCAGAGGACGGCGAGATCAAGATCTACGGCCTGTAAGGCCGACGGGTGAGGAGAGAGTATGCTGTTTCGCAAGAATATTGAGCCGCGCTGCGCCTACTGCGCCCGGGGCACCCGCATCGATGAGACCCATGTCGCCTGCGTCAGGCGGGGCGTGGTGGAGGAGGGGGACAAGTGCGGAGCGTTCCGCTATGATCCCCTGCGCCGCACGCCGCCCCGTCCGGCTGCGCTGAACACCGACAAGCTGTCGCCGGAGGATTTCCAGATCTGACGGCGGGAAAGGAGTGGAGCATATGGAGATCTCTGCCGTTTACGCTGTCTGGTTCAGCGGCACCGGTACAACGAAAAAGACCGTCCGGCGGATTGCCGGCGGTCTGGCGAAAGCGCTGAGGCTGCCCTGCGTGGAGGTGGACGTCACGCCGCCGCAGCGGCGGCAGGAGACGCTGCGTTTCGGCGCGGGAGACCTGGTGGTCTGGGGACTGCCCACCTATGCCGGACGGGTGCCCAACGTGCTGCTGCCGTATCTGCGGGAGAGGGTGCAGGGGAACGGCGCACTGGCGGTGCCGGTGGTGCTGTTCGGCAACCGGAACTACGACGATTCGCTGATGGAGCTGACACAGCTGCTGACGGCTGATGGCTTTGCCTGCGTGGCGGGCGGCGCCTTTGTGGGAGAGCACAGCTTTTCCCGCACGCTGGGCGCGGGACGTCCCAACGACGCCGATGCGGCGGAGATGGACGCCTTTGCCGGCCGGATAGCGGACAAGCTGCGCCGCGGCGATACCTCTGCCGCGGCGGTGGGCGGCTGTGACCCCATCCGCCCCTACTATACGCCCCGGGATCGGCACGGGAACCCCATCAACATCCTGAAGGTGAAGCCGAAAACGGATATGAGCAGGTGCGGCGGCTGCGGCTGGTGCGCCGATCACTGTCCTATGGGCAGCATCGACGGGGCGGATCCGGCGCAGGTGACGGGGATCTGCATCAAATGCTGTGCCTGTGTGAAGGGGTGTCCCACCGGCGCGAAATACTTCGACGACGCCGGGTATCTCTACCACAAGAGCGAGCTGGAGGAGGTCTACGCCCGCCCCGCTCAGAACGACATATTTCTGTAATATAGGAGCTGTACCGTATGAAATACCCTTACTTACTGTTTGACGCCGACAATACCCTGTTTGATTTCGACCGCAGCAACCGGGTGGCATTCAATGCCGTCTGCGCGGCCCATGATCTGCCATGCAATGACGAGTCCTTTGCTCTGTATGAGCGCTGCAACAACGCCATGTGGGCCGCCTTCGACCGGGGGGAGTGTACCAAGGATTTTCTGGTGGTGCAGCGCTTCCGCAATTTCTTTGCCATACTGGGCGTGAACCGAGACCCGGAGGCCTGCAACGAGCTGCACCAGCGTACACTGGGACAGCAATCCTATCTGCTGCCCCACGCAGAGGAGGTCTGCCGGGAGTTGAGCCGCAGTCATAAGCTGTACCTGGTCACCAACGCGGTGGCCTCTGTGCAGCGGGGGCGGCTGTCCCGTAGCTCTGTCAAGGACTGCTTTGCCGCCGCCTTTATCAGTGAGGAGGCGGGCGCCGCCAAGCCGGATCCGGCGTATTTTGACTATGTATTTGACCGCATCGACGGCATTACGCGGGAGAACTGCCTCGTCATCGGCGACAGTCTGTCCAGCGATATGCGGGGCGCCAACAACTACGGCCTGCCCTGCTGCTGGTATAACCCCCGCCATCTGCCGCGCCCTGACGATCTGCGGATCGACTGGGAGATCGACGACCTGCGGCAGCTGTACGACATCGTGTGAGACGAAAAGGAGGAGAGGGATGGGATCCCGTCTCCTCTTTTTATTTCGGAGTGACTGCGTGCGGGCACAGGAAACGGCTGAAAAGGCGCGGCGGCTTTTCGGCGCGGTTCAGCATGGCGGACTTGACAGACGGCCATGCCGTGCGCTAAAGTATCAGGAGAGAGGAGTTGATCGACCATGTCGGACGGCAATACCATTTTATCGGTGGCCAAGGCTATGCAGCTGCTGCAGGAACTGAACCAGGAGGGGCGCCCTCTGTCGCTGACAGAGCTGTCCAACCGCTGCGGCTATCCCAAGAGCACGGTTTTCGGGCTGCTGACCACCATGCGGGAATACGACGTGGTGGCGCAGATGCCGGACGGCCGGTATGCGCTGGGGCTGCGGCTGTTTGAGTACGGCTGCCAGGTGGAACGCTCCTGGGACATCTCGCTGGTGGCGCGCCCCTTTATGGAGCACCTGTCCCAGCAGACCGGCGCCTCGGTGGTGCTGTCCATCTGCGACGGCGGCAGCGTGATCACGCTGGATCAGGTGGAGGCGCGGGACAAGCTGCGGGTGGTCTCCGATACCGGGTCGCGTCTGCCGGTCTACTGCACCTCCCAAGGGAAGATCTTTCTGGCGTATATGCCGGCAGCGGAGGCGCGGAAGCTGCTGCAGCGCCAGAAGTTCGCACAGTTCACCCCCCATACGGTCACAGACATCCACGCGCTGCAGCAGGAGCTGGAGCGGTGCCGCGAAAACGGCTACGCCATCGAGAACGGTGAGTACAAGATCGGACTGCGCTCCATCTCTGCGCCGGTGTTCTCCGTGGAGGGCAAGGTGCGCTACGCGGTGGGCGTGATCGGGATGTTCCGCAGCGTCCACTCCGAGGAGTTTACCGGCGCGGTGGAGCAGGTCAAGGCCACAGCCGCCATGCTGTCGGCGGCGATAGGCTACCGGTGAGCGCGATTTCTCCGTGAAAAGGGCGGGGTATCTTGACAAAGCGCCCTTTTCCGGATACAATAAAACTTCGAGAATAACGCGTAAGAGCGCGGGAATTGAGGTATCGTGTATGGCTAAGGATCAGAGAAATGTGGAAGCGATCACCCCCATGGAGGAGGATTTCGCCAAGTGGTATACGGACATCTGCCTGAAGGCGGAGCTGGTGGACTATGCCAGCGTCAAGGGCTTTCT
>CAKTMQ010000118.1 GCA_934573945.1 uncultured Oscillospiraceae bacterium
GATCCAGTCCGGTGACCGGCTCGTCCAGAATCAGCAGTTCACCGGCGGCGCACAGGGCACGCGCCAGCAGCACCCGCTGCTGCTGGCCGCCGGACAGCTCCCGGTAGCACCGATCCTTCAGCTCCAGCACGCCCAGCTTGCCCATATTCATCAGCGCCCCGGATCGCTCGGCGGCGGTGTAGAAGAAGCGGCCGCGGCGGGCGCTGAGAAAGCCGGAGAGCACCACCTCGTACACCGTGGCGGGGAAATCCCGCTGGGCCCGGGTCTGCTGCGGCAGATAGCCGATGGCGCCGGCGCGCAGGGAGCGATCCAGCACGATCTGCCCCTCCATGGGCTTCATCAGTCCCAGAAGTCCCTTGAGCAGCGTGGACTTGCCGCTGCCGTTTTCCCCCAGGATGCACAGGTAATCGCCGCTGCACACCTGAAAGCTCAGGTGACGGCTGACGGCGCGGCCCTCGTATCCCAGGGCTACGTCCCGACAGTCGATCAGTATTTTCTTCTCCATCAGGCCAAGCCCTCCTTCAGAACCTCTACATTGTGCCGCATCAGACTGAGATAGGTGGCGCCGTCGTCAAAATCCGCCCGTGATACCGTCTGGCAGGACTGAAAAGTGAGCACCCTGGCGCCGGTGGTCTCGGCGATGGCCTGCGCCACCTTCCGGCTGCTCAGCTCGATGGTATAGACCACCGGGATCTCCTCCTGCGCCACCTTATCGATCAGATATTTCAGCGTGGCCAGTGAAGGCTCCGTGTCGCTGGCGCAGCCGTGAAAGGCGGCGCGGTAATCCAGATCGTACTCCCGGCAGAAGTACAGCAGCGGAAAGCGGTCGCCGAACACCAGCAGCCGCCGGTTTCCTGCCGCCACCGTATCCCGGAAGGCCTGATCCAGCGCGGTCAGCTCCGCCAGATAGTCCGTCAGCCGGGAGCGGTAGGCGTCCTCGTGGTCGGGATCGGCGAGACACAGATCATCGCAGATGACCTGACACAGCGTCTGTGCCAGCACCGGCGACGTCCAGACATGTTCATCATAGGCGATCTCATCCCGGTCGTGGTCGTGGCCGTCGTGATCCGCATGGTCGTGATCATCGTGGGTCTCGCTGCCCTCCATACCCTCGGCCAGCTCCTCCGCCAGCAGGGATACCCGGGGCATCAGCGCCTCGGTGATCTGGATGTTTTCACCGGCGGCGGACAGAATATCCGTTACCCACTGCTCACTTTCGCCGCCGTTGTAGAAAAACACGTCGGCCTCGGACAGAGTGATGACGTCCAGTGGTGTGGGTTCAAAGCTGTGGGTCTCCCGACCGGCCGGAACCAGCAGCGTGACGGCCACGTCATCGCCGCCGATCTGCCGGACGAAATCGTAATAGGGAAATGTGGAGCACACCACCTGCAGCCGTCCGTCGTCCGCCGCGGGACGGCTGCCGCAGCCGCCCAGTGCCGCGGCCAACAGCAGCGCCAGCAGCAGCGCCGCGATGCGCCGCCTCATTCGGCATCCTCCCCGAGGTTCGCCGCGCTGCAGTGTTCACACAGCCCGTAAAACAGTGTGCGGCGCGGATCGACCCGGAAATGGTGCTCCTGTGCCAGATGCCGGTACAACTCGCCCAGATGGGAGCAGTCCAGATGCCGGATGCAGCCGCACCTTTCGCACTTGAGCAGAAAGCAGCTGTTTTCCTCCCGGGCAGTACAGTATTGATAGTAGGCGCCCTGATCGGTGACCACCTTGTGCACCGAACCCTGCTGTGCCAGACGTTCTAGCTGACGGTATACGGTGGTCAGCCCCACCTGCTGTCCCTGGGCGTGCATCTGCTCGGCCAGCTCTGCCGCCGTGGCGCAGCCGCCCTCACAGCCGGCGATACACGACAGCACCGCCTGCTGCTGCCGGGTCATATACGTACCGGACATCTTCCTCACCTCGAAATTGAAAATGAAAATCAATTTCAAATTATAGCGGTTTTTCAGGATTTGTCAAGTCTGTCCGACCCTGCGGGAGAAACGGATCACGCACAGCACATCTTAACGGCCAGTATGACGTGTTTCTTGAAACGAAATGTGACGATATACAGTAAAATGCGCTAAATAATTGATAGATATGTGACATAATATGCAAAAAGTAAACTTTACGCGGCGCAAAAATATCGTTTTCATGCGTTAACAATCTGTTAAAATAGTAGATTGTTTCGCCAAATTTTTATAAATATTGCTAATTGCGGCGGCGGGGCAAATCCTGTATACTTTTTATATCCTGAGGGGAGACCATCTGCCCTCGGTGGCTGCAGGCGGCAGTGGTGTAAGGACGTCTGTGGTCTATGTCCGCCAACAGGGGGACAAATACTGATAAGGAGAGAAAACAATGGAAGAAAGAAAAGGCTTTGGATCCAATTTTGGATTCCTGATGGCCGCGGTCGGCTCTGCAGTCGGCCTGGGCAACATCTGGGGCTTTCCCAACAAGATGGGCGCCTCCGGCGGCGGCATTTTCCTGATCATCTATCTGGCTCTGGCAGTTTTCTGCGGCTTCATCGTCATGGTGGGCGAGCTGGCGCTGGGTCGTAAGACCGGCCAGGGTGCTGTCGGTGCTTACAAGGTGCTGAGCAAGAAGTTCAGCTGGATGGGCTGGCTGGGCATTCTGTCCGCTTTCTTTATCCTGTTCTTCTACTGCGCACTGGGCGGCTACTGCATCAAGTACGTGGTGCTGAACGTGGGTGACCTGTTCAACGCGGGCTTCGGCTCCAACGGCCTCAACGGCGGCGAGATCTTCGGTGCGTTCATGTCCAGTCCCGCTGAGTCCATCATCTACGGCCTGGTCTTCGTGGCCATCACCATGCTGATCGTTATGGGCGGTGTGGCCGGCGGTATTGAGAAGGTCTGCTCCGTGGGTATGCCCGCTCTGTTCGTGGCACTGCTGATCTGTATCATCCGTGCCCTGACGCTGCCCGGTGCTGTGGACGGCCTGAAGTATATGTTCGTTCCCGGCTGGGCCGTTGCCAACGGTGTTATTGACACGGCTCCCAGCGTATTTGAGGTGGTTTCCACCGCTGGCGGTCAGATGTTCTTCTCCCTGTCTCTGGGCATGGGCGCCATGATCACCTACGGTTCCTATCTGGATAAGAAAGAGCATCTGGAAAAGAACGCCATCATGATCGTGGTTCTGGATACGCTGGTGGCACTGATGGCCGGTCTGTGCGTCATCCCCGCCCGTTTCGCGCTGGATCCCGAGGGCACGCTGGGCGGCCCCAAGCTGCTGTTCATCACCATGCAGAACGTGTTCCACAAGATGGGCGCAGTCGGCCCCATCTTCGGCATCCTGTTCTATCTGCTGGTGGTCTTTGCGGCCATCTCCTCCTCCATCTCTCTGCTGGAAGTGGTGGTTGCCCACTTCGTGGATAAGGCACGTGAGGCCGGCAAGGGCGACAAGCGTAAGAGCTACTGCCTGATCGCCGCCGCCGCTGTGGCCGCTGGCTGCATCCTAGTCTGTGCCGACTGCCTGGGCAGCGCGGGTATCGCACCGGCAGATATTTTACATATTGAAAATCCCAAAACATGGGCGGCCGACTGGCTGGACTTCTGGGATATGCTGTCCGAGGGCTTGATGATGCCTCTGGGCGCACTGCTGATGAGCCTGATGATCGGCTGGGAGATCGGCCCCGAAGTGGTCAAGGACGAGTGCGAAGCCACACCCGGCCACAAGATGGGTTCCTACGGTTTCTTCAAGATCTGCACGAAGATCATCACCCCGCTGTGCATGATCCTGGTGCTCTATGGTCAGCTGAAATCCTTCTTCGGTTAAGTGAGTGTTGCTTTGTAAATAACGGAACCGCCATTCCGAAAGAAACGCTCTTCTTACTAAAAACAGAGAAAGTGTCCGCCTCAGATGGACACTTTCTTTGCGTTTACGCCGCCGCAGCAAAAAGCAGCGGCGGCGCTTTGCCCGGTGCCCCCGCAAGCGGTCTGCCTGCGGGGGCGCTTTTTACGCTACGGGGTGCGGTAAAAAAAGAGATACGTTTCCTTAAAAGAAAAACGTTGCGGTAGGGGGGCGAAAAAACGAAATGCTGCACAAAAATATGGACCGAATTTTGAGATTTTCAAGCAAAATACGCGCAAAAGGAGATAAGATTTTCGTTCACAGAATGTTAAAAACATAAAAACTCGCGCCAAAAATTTATTAACATTGCTAATTGAAGATGGAAAATGAATCCTGTATACTTTTTTTAATCTCGCTTGAGAGGAAAAAATTTCGGGTGAGAGGTGTTCCAAAGGCGTGGCGGCGCCTTGGAATGTTTCTTGTCAGTAGACAGGAGACCACATTTTTTAGTAAGGAGAGAAAACAATGGAAGAAAGAAAAGGCTTTGGATCCAATTTTGGATTCCTGATGGCTGCGGTCGGCTCCGCGGTCGGCCTGGGCAACATCTGGGGCTTCCCCAATAAGATGGGTGCCTGCGGCGGCGCGATTTTCCTCATTATCTATCTGGTTCTGGCGGTTTGCTGCGGCTTCATCGTCATGGTGGGCGAGCTGGCGCTGGGTCGTAAGACCGGCAAGGGTGCCGTGGACGCCTACAAGGTGCTGAGCAAGAAGTTCAGCTGGATGGGCTGGCTGGGCATTCTGTCCGCCTTCTTCATCCTGTTCTTCTACTGCGCACTGGGCGGCTACTGCATCAAGTACGTGGTGCTGAACGTGGGTGACCTGTTCAACGC
>CAKTMQ010000119.1 GCA_934573945.1 uncultured Oscillospiraceae bacterium
GAAGTTCTTCATGGTAGATTCCTCCTTGTAAATATTCTCATCGGTGGGTTTCTTTTTCCTTGTGACTATATAGTAGATTATTTAACAGGAAAAGTAAAGCTATAGAATATTATAGCGGATATAAGTGAAAGTGTTAATATAACGAAATGACAGGAGGAGAAAAAGAACCGTGAGCAAAATTGAACATTTTGTATAAATATGCAAAATAGGGCTTGACATTTCCAATTGTGGCGCTATAATAGGGGCAACTGAATCAGTCATGCTTCCCTTGGCACCGGCCGAGGGGTCAAAAGGCATCCGTGACCGAATCGTAGGTATTCCGGCATCTGCTGGATAAGATTTGGTCGTGGATGCCTTTACTTTTTTACAAGAAAAGGAGATAACACCATGTACATCAAACCGTTTGCCGTGGAAGAATGGATGAATGAATATGAAGTGGGCGCACGCTTCAACATTGCCGAGACCTGTGTGGACTCCGTGTCGCTGGACGAGCTGTTTGCCCTGACGGGTGAGGACAAGGCGCAGTTTCTGACGGATTTCTGCGCCAAGCGGCTGACCTACGGCGACATCGTGGGCAGCGACGCCCTGCGCACCGGTATCTGCAAGCTGTACAAGACCGTGCAGCCCCGGCAGGTGGTGCCCACCCACGGCGCGGCGGGCGCCAACCACCATGTGTTCTGCTCTCTCGTCTCCGCAGGCGAGCGGGTGGTCAGCATCATGCCCACCTACCAGCAGCTCTACTCCATCCCGGCGGCCATCGGCGCGGACGTGGCCATCATGCATCTCAAGCAGGAAAACGACTACCTGCCCGATCTGGACGAGCTGAAGGCACTGGTGACGCCGGAGACGAAGATGATCTGCATCAACAACCCCAACAACCCCACCGGTGCGCTGATGAGTGAGGTGCAGCTGCAGCAGATCGTGGACATCGCCCGCAGCGTGGATGCCTATATCCTCTGCGATGAGGTGTACCGCCACCTGACCCAGACAGACGACTGGTGCCCCTCTATTGCCGATCTGTACGAAAAGGGCATCTCCGTCAGCAGTATGTCCAAGGTGTTCTCTCTGGCAGGACTGCGGATGGGCTGGATCGCCACCCGTGATGCGGCGGCGCTGAAAGCATTCCTGTCCCACCGGGATTACAACCTCATCAGCTGCGGTATGTTCGACGATGCGGTGGCGTCCATCGCTCTGGCACACAGCGATGTGATGCTGAAGCGGAACCAGACCATCGTCCGGGAGAATCTGTCGATCCTGGACGATTGGGTGTCGTCCCACCAGCATTTCTATTACACCAAGCCCAAGGCGGGTACCACGGCGCTGGTCTACTACGATTTTGGCGTGCCGTCTTATGACTTCTGCAAACAGATGTACCACCAGACCGGCGCGTTTGTCACCCCGGGAGACTGCTTTGAACAGCCCTGCAGTATGCGTATCGGTTACGCCTGCGACAAGCAGACGCTCAAGGACGGTCTGGCGGCTCTGGCCGCCTTTGCGGACACATTGGCATAAAGGAGGAACGAACCATGACAGAAATGACAGTATTGAACGGTGCGGCTATTGAAGAGCTGCTGACCATCCCTATGGCGGTGGAGGCCGTGGAGCAGGCGTATCTGGAGAAGAGCAAGGGCGATGCGGCGCTGTGGCCCATGGTGTTTCACGAATTTGACCCCGGTCACGCCGATCTGGACATCAAGTCCGGCAATCTGGACGGGCTGGGCTTCTATGGCCTGAAGGTTGTCTCCTGGTTCGGAGCCAATCCCGACAGAGGGCTGCCTGCCTTGTATGGCACGTCTCTGCTGTTCGATCTGGCCACCGGCGCGCCCAAGGCGCTGCTGAACGCAGGCCCCATTACCGATTTCCGCACCGGTGCGGCAGGCGCTATCGGCGCCAAATATCTGGCGCGGCCTGATGCCGAAACGCTGCTGATGGCCGGTACCGGTGGGCTGGCACCCTATCTCATTGCCGCCGCGCTGTACCTGCTGCCGCAGATCAAAACAGTCTATGTGACCAATCCCCACCATCCGGCGCAGTCGGCGGCTGCCTGCGAGACCATCGTGCCGCAGGTTGAAAAGCTGCTGTCCGTCTGCGGCGGCTGCCATGCCGCCATTACCGCCGCTCCTGATCTGGAGGAGGCTGTCAGACACAGCGATGTGATCCTCACCGCCACCCCGGCACGTGAGCCGTTCCTGAAAGCGGAGTGGGTGCAGCCGGGTACACACATCAGCTGCGTGGGCGCGGATATGCCCGGCAAGCAGGAGGTGGACAGCGCCCTGTTTGCCGCCGCCAAAGTGTTCGGCGACGACACGGCACAGTGCCTGTCGGTGGGCGAATGCGAGGTGCCCTACAAGGCCGGAGTGTTCTCCGGAGAGCTCTGCGAGATCGGCAGCGTCATCTCCGGCGCGGCGCCGGGGCGCACCAATGCTTCCGATATAACCATCTTCGACTCCACCGGCATCGCCCTGCAGGATATTGCCAGCGCCGCGGCGCTGCTGCAGGCGGCACAGGCGCAGGGAAAAGGACAGCTTATCCAGCTGTAAGATGAACAAAACCAATAGGAACCCCACTTGCCAAGCAAGTGGGGTTCCTATTGGTTTTATGACAGATATGCTTCTTATAAAGTGTTCAGCAGGGTGATGCCGTCGATCGCCAAATCAAAATAGGGGGCAGAACGAAATGCGGACTCGGCGAAGCAGCCATTGCGGATGACCTGGGTGTCGGGGGTATAGTCATCGTCATAGTCTACATCTGCGTAATAGGAGGTCACTTTTTTGCCGTTTACGGTAAAGGTGTTGCAGTCAAAGACCTGGATCGTACCGTTCTCCAGCTTGGCTGCCACATCGGCCAGCACCTCCGCCGTGCCGGAGGCGGCGACCCTGGTGTTCAGATCCTCCACGACCACCGAGCCGGTGGCCAGCGTGCCGGTCCAGTCGGTGGAGATGGCTCTGCCGTTCAGCGCCGCATCAATGGCGTATTCATAGTAGGGAGCCCAGTTGATGCGGGTGGAGACGAGGTAGGCATTGGGAGCGGTGGTCTTGGCGGAGCCGTTATAGGAAACATTGGGAATGCCGTTTTTCTCGCAGATGATGGGTGCACCGGGAGAGTCGGAATACTGACTTATGAGCTTGCAGCCCATCATGTTGATCAGATAGTCAGCACTCTCCCTCTCCAAGGTCTCGTCATACCAGCTGTCGGTGAAGGTGACGTTCATGGTAGCCGTGGGGCAGACAGAGCGGACGCCCAGGAAGAAAGCGGTGTACGCAGAGACGACCTCGGCATAGGGGAAAGCGCCGACATAACCCACCACCGCCTCGTCGGCAGTAAACTTTCCGGCGGCGATCATCTCATTCAGCTTCAGGCCGGCGGCAACACCCGTCAGATAACGCCCCTCATAGATGGCGGCGTAGGCATCATGGTAGTTGCTCAGGTTTGAAGTGTGGGCAAGGATACCGCTGGCCACGCAGAACTGGACATCCGGATATTCCCTGGCGGCCTGAAGCATATAGGACTGATGACCGTAGCTGTTGGCAAAGATGATGCGGCAGCCCTTTTTTGCCATGTCGACGGCGACGTCATAGCACTCCTGTCCTTCGGGAACGTTGTCCCTCAGGATGTAGTCGGTGTCGGTCAGCCCCAGAGCAGCGATGGCCTCCTTCGCGGCGTTGATGAAATTGAGGTCGTAACCGGAGTTTTCATCGTGCAGGGTAATGAAGCCGATCCTGGCGGCTGCCGCTTCACACCGGATGAGCTGCGGCGTGCAGTAGCGGCCGTACACGCTGCCGCTCATGGCGCGTACCTTGTAATAATAAGTCATGCCAACCACGGCGGCGGTGTCGGTATAGCTGAGGGCGCCGGTGCGGCGGATAATGCTGTAATTTCTGCCGTCAGTGGAGCGGTAGATCTCGTACTGTGCCGCGCCGTTCACCTTCGTCCAGCTGATGACCGGTTTGCCGCTGGAGGTATTGGTCAGGGACATAACGGGGACGCTCAGCGTGACGGTGCACTTGATGGACTTGGCCGCACAGAACTTACCGGCGGTACTGCCGTTGATGGCGCGTACTACATAGTGATACGTCTTGCCTGTCGCCGCTGCGGTGTCGGTGAAGGTCAGCCCCGCCGTGCGGCGGATGATGCGGAAAGTTTTGTCCTTGCCGGTGTCGGAGCGGTAGACCTCATACTGCGCCGCGCCGTCGACCTTCGTCCACTTGATGACGGGGCTGCCATTGCTGGCGGTGGTCAGTGTCATGGTGGGCACGCCCAGCGCCACAGCGACGGACTTGGCTGCGCAGAACTTACCGGCATTGCTGCCATTGATGGCACGCACCACGTAGTAATAGGTCTTGCCTGCGGCTGTGTTGGTATCCGTGTAGGTCAACACCGCCGTGCGGCGGATGATCCTGAAGGTGTTGGGCTTGCCGGTGTCGGAGCGATAGATCTCGTACTGTGCCGCACCGTTGACTTTTGTCCATTCGATGACAGGATTGCCGTTGCTGGCAGTGGTCAACGTCATGGTGGGCACACCCAGTGCTCCCGGTACCGCGATGGATCGAGCCGCGCAGAACTTGCCGGTGGTGCTGCCGTCGATGGCACGCACCACGTAGTAGTAGGTCTTGCCTGCAACTGTGTTGGTATCCGTGTAGGTCAATCCCGCC
>CAKTMQ010000120.1 GCA_934573945.1 uncultured Oscillospiraceae bacterium
TGATGAAAACACAATCATTCACTTATGGAACGACCACGCTTCCTTCCCCCAATCCCACATCAAATCTTAGATATCCCTTGATGGGGATATTCTGACGGGAGTACGATCTCGTGTGCCTTTTTACCCGGAATACTTGTGCCGCGGTGTGTTTTCTTTTATAATAGTGCCATATTGTAACAGAGACCGGGGAACGGAATTTATGGAGGTAACGGCTGTGAAGAAAATGATAGCAATGGTGCTTTGCTTAGTGCTGATACTCTCTTTGGCGGGCTGCGGCGGCATAAAGCATCCATCGGTACAGGAATATGCTGCGGGTCAGGGAAACATCAGGGGAAATGTGGATACAGATGCTTATTACGAGCGTGATGAGCGTTTTGAAATAGGTGCGACAAAGGAGGGATATGCCGTTTTCAAGGATCCGGAAGCTGCATATCAGGCGCTCCTTGAAAAATATTCTGACGGACTATCCTTGATCCAGACGGAGTTTGATTTGCAGCCCGTTTCACAGAAGGAGTATCAAATGTATAAAGCCTATGGGTGGCAGGTTACAGGCGGTACAGCCGAGGCGCAGGAGCAGGCGCAGTTTGTCACATCGTTTTTTGACATTTATGAGAACAGCTTTAACTGACAGCGTCTGATTGCCGCACCACACATACCCCCCTGTTTTTGGTGCGGGGATGGTATCATGGACGGCATGAGCCGGGAGGAGGCTGCGGAATATATTGAGCTGCTGAGTCGGTATCACCGCACCGGATTTATGGCGATTTTCGGCGCAGCACAGTAAGACGGACAGGCTGCCGGAAACGGCAGCTTTCCATACGATCGACAGTTAGCGCGAACTAACTAAAAGGAGGAATCCAACATAGAAAACAGAGCCCTGTCCAGCGTATCTGGGAACTGGGCAAAGACGAACACGGCAGGCTTCTGGCGGCGCTGGCCGGGTATCTGGCGCGGATGGTGCTGTATAACGGTGCGCTGTCTATCTCCCGCAAGGCGACGTTCAGCATCCTGAAGACGATCCAACAGCTGCTGCTTCAAAAACTGCCCTGCCTGCCGCTGGGTACGGTGGTGGACACCGCCAGCGGCAAGCTCAAGCAGATCATCGTCGATCAGGTGGACAGCATGGAGACCACGCTGGCACACCTGTTTCCTGAGATGACCGCCAACATCACCGCGCCGGTGCTGACGCTCATCTAACTCTTTATCCTCGACTGGCGGCTGGCGCTGCTGTCGCTGGCGGTGTTCCCCATCGCCTTCTTTTTCATGATGATGGTCATGGGCGGCTACGCCAAGGACTTTGCCGGTGCAGTACAGGCCACCAATGAGATGAGCAGTACCGTGATCGAGTACATCAACGGCATCGAGATCCTCAAGGCGGAGGAGCAGGTACACAGCGACGCACCGGTCACATTTGACGACCACAGTATCGAAGTGAAGAACGTCTCCTTCGGCTACCACGAGGACAAGGAGATCCTCCACGGTGTGGATCTAACCATTCCGCAGAGCAGTATGACTGCGCTGGTGGGCCCGTCCGGCTCCGGAAAATTCACACTGGCCAAGCTGATCGCCGGCTTCTGGGATGTAAAGAGCGGGAGTATCACTATGGGTGGACACAATCTGAAGGACATTCCTCTGTCCCAGCTGTACGATCAGATGGCGTTTGTATCCCAGGACAACTACCTCTTTGACGACACCGTGCGGGAGAACATCCGCATGGGGCGGATAAATGCTACGGATGATGAGGTGGAGGCCGCCGCCTACGCCGTCGGCTGCGACAGCTTTATCGGCGGACTGGAGCACGGCTACGCCACCATGGTGGGCGGCGGTGGTGCCCATCTCTCCGGCGGAGAGAAGCAGTGCATTTCCATTGCCCGCGCCATACTGAAGGACACCCCCGTCATCATTCTGGACGAGGCCACGGCCAACGTGGATCCGGAGAATAAGGATCGACTGCAAAAGGCTATCGAGGCGTTGACCCGGGACAAGACGATTCTGATGATCGCCCACCGGCTCAAGACCGTCCGCAGCGCTGACCAGATCCTGGTGCTGTCCGATGACAGGATCGTGCAGCAGGGCAGGCACGAGGAACTGATCGGCCAGCCCAGCATCTACGCTGACTTTGTCGGTGGAAAAAAGGAGACCACCAGCTGGAAGCTGTAACAGGGAAGAGGGGCGGCATGATATATGCCGTCCCTCCTTGCTCTGTATAAAAGCGGGCACCTCCGCCTCGTTTCACGGCTTGACAATTCGCCGTGTCGGTATTACAATAGAGCCGTTCTGAGGCAGGCCGCCGTGGTGGCGGCCATTTGAAGCAGAAACGGTTAGCGAAAGCTAACTTCTTCTGCACTTTTCATGACGGCCATCAGCAGACGGGATGGCTTCTTGATGGGAGATATGCGCAATGCTGTTTGAGACCTGGGGCGACAGAGGAGCCCCCGCCGTATTGTTTTTCCACGCTATGGGTGTCATCGGCACCAGCAGCGAGCCAGTGGTCAGGTATCTGCGGGAGCGGTACTACTGCATTTGCCCCACAGCGACGGTCTATTGTGCCGGACAGCGGTATGTCAGTAAGGCGGACGAGGTGCGGCAGGTGGAGAGCTTTCTGCGAGAAGAGGGAGTTGAGCGCCTTGTGTTGGTGATGGCGTCCTCTCTCGGCGCTGATCTGGCCATGGCGTTTCTGTCGCAGACGCCGATCCCGGTGGCGCACGCTTTCTTTGACGGTGGGCAGTTTGCCCGGATCGGACGTGGTACGCGCCGGGTAATGACGCCGTTTCTGTATTTCGCTATCAAGAGTCTGTACTGGTCAAAGGGCAAAACGCTGCGCCGGATCATGTGGTGTGACGATGATGCCATTAAGCCCTATTTTATAGCGGCGGGCAAGGCATTGCGCTACGGCAATCTCCGCCGCCAGATAGCGGACAGTTTGGAGGACAAGCCGTTTCCGCCGTTGCCGGAAGCGCTGCAGCGACACTGCTTTTTTGCATTTGGCAGTGCTGAGGAGCATTTCAAATACCGTCCGGCGGTGAGGCAGGCCTATCCTGGAGGCCGGCTCCCTGTGTTTGAGGGCTTTGACCATATGCAGTACCAGATCCGTGATCCGCAGGGCTTTGCAGCGCTGCTGGTGTCGGTGATGGAACGGGATCAGCTGCCGGAGCTGCCTTTTTTAAGGGTAGAAGGGATCAGCGAGCCGGACAGCAAAGATCTGCTACAATGAAAGGAGTTATAACGAGATGGCAGTACAAAGCAATGTTTCCAGCAGGCAGGCACAGATCAGATTGGGAACACATGGGGAGGATTACGGAAGCTGGATGTCCAACCCGGTATTTTACGTATTTGGCGGCATCACGCTGGCAGCGGCGGTTTTAGCGGTGCTGTCCTTCACGGTGCTGCGCATCGTGGTGCTGGGGATCCTGCTGGCAGCAGCCACTGTTGTTTTGGTGGCAGTGCTGTGCTGGATCACATGGATCCGCCGTCAGTACGCCTTTGGTGGCGGCGGCATGATGGAGAGGGTGCACCAGACCATCATGGACAGTCTGCCCTATGACGGACAGGGACAGCTGCTGGAGGTGGGCTGCGGTTCCGGTGCGCTGTCGATCCGGGCAGCGCTGACATGGCCGACGGCAAAGATAGTCGGTGTGGATTACTGGGGCGCCATGTACAACTACAGCAAGGCGCTGTGCGAAAAGAACGCCGCTGCAGAGGGCGTGGGTGACCGCTGCACCTTTGCCCATGGTGACGCCAACAAGCTGGATTTCCCGGACGAGAGTTTTGATGCGGTCATCAGCAACTATGTATATCACAATATCATGGGCACCGATAAACAGGCGCTTTTGCTGGAGAGCCTGCGTGTACTGAAGAAGGGCGGCGCTTTTGTGCTCCACGACAACATGAAGCCGCAGGCCTATGGAGATATGAACGCCTTTGTAGAGAAGTTGCGGCACATGGGCTTTCAGGAGGTACACTATGTGGAGACGGTCAAGTCCATCTTCGGTTCCAAGCGCCGCGGAGCTATGATGATGTTGGGCGATTCCGCCATGATCGTCGGTCGAAAATAAGAAAAGATATATAACGCAAAGGCGGCATGGAGCTCCATGCCGCCTTCAAACACTTGACACGAGCTGTGGCAGGCCGTATCATATCTCTGAAAGCGGTCTGCCCGGCGTTCCGGAAGATGTGCGAGGAAAGAAAGGGGAAAACCATGAAAAGACTGTTGTTCGTTTGCCATGGCAGTATCCTAAGAAACCCCGAAAAAGCCTGTTATATCAACGGTTTTCGTCGCTCGAATGGCGCTTGCTACACCACAATTACACCATTTGTGGAAGAGTTTTGATGTGACAATCCCAAATTACACATTCTGAATAAAATGAAGAGGACATATCCACGGTGCCGGATATGTCCTCTTCATTTTTATCTGCGTTTCTTTTTGCCTTTCCCGTGCTGCAACTGCGGTCTTGCCTTTCCACGCTGGTTGATGGGACTTTTCAAGTACTTGGACAGCTTGAGTATTTCAATCAGCGAGACGAATTGCTCTTTGGTGAGCTTGTCATAATCAATACCAAAGGTAGC
>CAKTMQ010000121.1 GCA_934573945.1 uncultured Oscillospiraceae bacterium
TGACAGCCGTGCCGATGGCGCTGGCGATGCAGGTGGCCAGGAACACGCCGTTCCAGAGGGGCGTGCCGACGGCGAAGTTGGTCAGCAGATTGGGGTTCAGGGCGATGATATACGCCATGGTCATGAAGGTGGTCAGGCCGGCCAGAATCTCCGTTTTCACGGTGGTGCCGTTTTCCTTCAGGTGGAAGATGCGCTCCATGTTGATTGTCTCTCCTTTATTATTTGGCGGCTGCGCTGCGGATATTTTACAGCGCGCTTTTATATCTTAACGCACCTTTGCGGATTTGACAAGACTTTTTGTCAGGAAAGCAAACATTTTGTGTATGTATAGCGAATGCTGGGCGGCAAAGTGCATAAAAATTCTTAAATAACCGGGAAAATTGTGGAAAACAGCCATTGACAAAGGGGCGGTCGGCGTATATAATTTCGCCCATCAAAAAACTGGGGCGTCTTGGAGCGGCCTGCTCCCTGACGCCTGTTGTATTTTGAGACCATCGATTGACAAGGGCAGACACGGTTTTGGCAGGCAGAAATGAGCCTCTATCGTGTCAAGCCTCTTGACAATACGGCAAGAATTCTCTGCGGGTCTTTTCTTGCCTGGGCAGATTTCTGCTCCGACAAAACTGCAGGGCATCTGCCAGCGATGTATTTCGAGTGATTTTTGAGACGTAGGCGGGCTGGTTCCCGCCAAGGAGAAAAGGGCAAAAAGTGCCGGAAGGACACGCTGTCAGACGTGTTTGCCCGTATGAAAAGGAGTGGATCAGATGCGTACAGTACCGGATTATTTTGGCAGCCTGGTTTTTGATGACCGTGTCATGAAGGCGCGGCTTCCCTATGACGTGTACACCTCGCTGAAAAAAACCATTGATGAGGGCGGGAGTCTGAATAATCAAGTAGCCAATGCTGTGGCGGACGCCATGAAGGATTGGGCGATCGAGCATGGCGCTACGCACTTTACACACTGGTTCCAACCTCTGACCGGCATCACGGCGGAGAAGCACGACAGCTTTATCACGCCGTCCCCTGACGGTGGCGTGATTATGGAGTTCTCCGGCAAGGAGCTGATCCAGGGCGAGCCGGACGCCTCCAGCTTCCCCTCCGGCGGTCTGCGCGCCACCTTCGAGGCGCGCGGCTATACGGCGTGGGATCCTACCTCCTATGCGTTTATCAAGGACAAGGCGCTGTGTATCCCCACGGCGTTCTGCTCCTACGGCGGCGAGGCGCTGGATAAAAAGACGCCGCTGCTGCGCTCCATGCAGGCGCTGAACAAGCAGGCGATGCGCATTCTGAAGCTGTTCGGCAACGAGGACGTAAAATGTGTACGCACCTCTGTGGGACCGGAGCAGGAGTATTTTCTGGTGGATCGCGCCATGTTCGATAAGCGGGAGGATCTGATTTTCTGCGGGCGCACGCTGTTCGGCGCCAAGCCCCCCAAGGGACAGGAGATGGATGACCATTACTTCGGCGCCATTAAGCCGCGGGTAGCGGCCTATATGGCGGATCTGAATGAGGAACTGTGGAAACTGGGTATCCTCGCCAAGACGGAGCACAATGAAGTAGCGCCCGCCCAGCATGAACTGGCGCCGATCTACACCACCACCAATGTGGCGACCGATCACAACCAGCTGACCATGGAGATCATGCAGAAGGTGGCGGCAAGACACGGGTTGGTCTGTCTGCTGCACGAGAAGCCCTTTGACGGCGTTAACGGCTCTGGTAAGCACAACAACTGGTCTATGGCGACGGATACGGGTATCAATCTGCTGACGCCAGGGGAGACGCCTCACGAGAACGCTCAGTTCCTGCTGTTCCTCTGCGCGGTGATCCAGGCGGTGGACGACTATCAGGATCTGCTGCGGCTGTCTGTTGCCACGGCCGGCAACGATCACCGTCTGGGAGCCAATGAAGCGCCGCCGGCCGTCGTGTCCATTTTCCTGGGCGATGAGCTGACCGCTGTGCTGGAGGCCATCGAAAAGGACGCGCCCTACAACGGCACGGAGAAAACGGTGATGAAGCTGGGGGCTCATGTGCTGCCTAAGTTTATCCGCGATACCACAGACCGCAACCGGACTTCGCCTTTTGCCTTTACCGGCAATAAGTTTGAATTTCGTATGCTGGGTTCCGCCAACTCTATCGCCTGCTGCAACATCATGCTGAACGCGGCAGTAGCGGAATCCCTGAAGCAGTATGCGGACGAGCTGGAGAAGGCGGACAACTTTGAGGCGGCACTTCATGGGCTGCTCCAGAAGATCATCAAAGACCACAAACGCATCATCTTTAACGGCAACGGTTACGATGACGCGTGGATCAGGGAAGCCACCGAGGAGCGCGGTTTGCTGAATCTGCGGACGACACCGGATGCATTGCCCCGGATCCTGGAACGGAAGAACATGGATATGCTCATCGCCCACAAGGTCATGTCCGAGGCAGAGATCCGTTCCCGCTGCGAGATCATGCTGGATAACTATCGTAAAACGGTGAATATCGAGGCGCAGACCATGGTGGATATGGTGCGCCGAGAGATCCTGCCGGCGGTGGAGCGCTACACCGCCAGGCTGGCGGCAGATCTGACAGCAAAAAAAGCGGCGGTACCCGCTGTTTCCGGCAGATATGAAAGCCGGCTGATCGAAAAGCTCTCCGGCCTGACGGATCAGATCAGTGACGCGGCGGATGATCTGACCGAGGCGCTGGCGGTTTACCATCAGATCGACGACGTGACAGAGAGTGCGTATATGATCCGCGACACGGTGCTGCCAAAGATGGAAGCTCTCCGCGTACCCTGCGATGCGGCAGAAGCCTGCACGGCAGCGGAATACTGGCCGTTCCCGACATACAGCGACCTGCTGTTCGGCGTGAAATAAAGCACCATAGCCACGATATTTATATAGAGCAAGACCGGCATACCATTGGGTATGCCGGTCTTGTTGCTGTTTACGATTAAGAGTCTTTTGCGGGTGGGTATACAGCAGGGAAGAGGATCATGCGGGCGGTTGATGCTGTATAGCGTCGAGAAACAGCGCGGTCAGACCGATATAGACAGCGCAGGCCAGTCCTGCTATCCCGCATATGACGATACAGACGATCCGCAATGTCCGTGCATTGCGCAGACCTTTGCAGGCCGCTATGATCCCGGCAATCGTCAGCAGCAATAACACCGCAGCAAGCCACAGGGGCATCATTCTCCCTCCTTTACATAGGCCGAAACACATCGATCATGTTTGTGAACCACTCTAATTCATCGGCGAAGCGCTGGCGCAGAATCTCCGGCCTTTCCCGTCCCTTACCGATGTCAAAGAAGCCGTGGCCGCTGTGGACGGCGATATACAGCTTACCGTCATCGTGCAGATTCACGGAAAACCTGGTGAACACACCGTCCGCCAGCGTCAGAAAGCGTTCCATCCGGCTAGGATTGAAAAGGAGCAGTGCGGCTTGTTCATCGCCGCAGTTCAGGTTGAAACGTTTGTTGAACGCCTCATTCTCCGTTTTGATGGTGTGGGTATTCAGCAGATTGTCCAGTTTGCCCCGGGGCCAGATGGTCAGCCACGTTGGGAATTCACGATCCAACTGACAAAACAGCCACTGTCCGGTATAGACTTCCAGTTCGTTTTTTTCCCATAGACCGGTCTCCTCCCGCTGGGACTCGCTGACATCCGTCAGCCTGACGGTGCACAGTTCTGTGGTCAGGCCGCGATATATACCCCGGACATAACCGCTGCCGGTACAATTGTCATGCTTGGGCAGGGGAATGTTCGTATCCTCTGCGTCCAGAAGATGGGGGATAGGGTTCATTTGTACGTCCTTAAAGACGGCATTTACCAGCTCCGGCACGATGGCGTTGAATGTCTGCTGACTTGCCCTGCTTTTGGACTTGGCCTGCATCATCTGTCCAAGGCCGAGGATCACGCCGCCGATAATGACCAGCACCATGTTGCCGCCCAGAATGATACCCATCACAGCGATCAACACGCCCAGCAGCGAGAGGATCTTTCCGCCCAGCTTACCGCCTTTGCCTCTTTGCAGCTCCTGCGCCAGCTGGTCATCCGTCATTTTCGTTTTCAGTTCTGCCATATGTATGCTCCTTGTCAGCTCCAGTTATCCGCCAGCCAGTTCTCACCCCACACCGCCGCAGGATCGTATTGCTCCTCGGGCCACGCGGGGGCAAAGGGCCTGCCGTATTCGTCATACGCCATCCCGTCCGCGTCCAGCGCATAGCCGCCCGGCAGGGCAAAGTAGTTCACACCGTCGTAATACCACAGCCGCCCGTCCGACGCTTCAAAGCCGGCGTTTTCCGGGTCGGCGTACAGCGCCATGTCACCGCTGCGGTAGAACACGCCGGTGCTGTCGGCGTCCTCCGCCCGGGGCGCGTTGCCGTCGGAGAACAGCACGAAGGCGTTGCCGTCGGCGCTGAGACAGGGATAGAGGATCTCCGGGCCGGTCACATACGGCCCGCGCCCGTCGGTGCTCTCATACAGCGGCCCGCTGCTCATCG
>CAKTMQ010000122.1 GCA_934573945.1 uncultured Oscillospiraceae bacterium
CCGGTAATCAGCCCCTGCCAGCCCCGGCGGATGCCCACCACCTCGATGCCCCGGCTCAGGGCGCTGCGCACCACCGAGCGGATCGCCGCGTTCATGCCCGGCGCATCGCCGCCGGAGGTCAGTACACCGATACGTTTTACTGCATTTTCCATATTTGAGTACACCTCTGTTATTGGAGTTTTTGTGTTTTCCTCAAAATCATTCCAGTTTGGAGTATACCATATTCTGCCGGATAAGGCAACCGTTGAAATATACGGCGATCTATGCTAGAATGAAGCAAAATTCTGACGGGAGGCTCCCTCATGCATCCGCAATTTGAAGTACTGACGCCCCACTGGTTCAAGCGTGCCAATGTCTACACCGGCTCCATCGGCGATTTTCGCTATCGCTTCGCCTGTGACAAGAAAGAAAACACCATCCGCGCCGCTGTCTATACGGTCTACTGCTATGAGGCCGCCACTGACGTGGTGGAGGAGACCTTCCCCTGGGACGATGACGGCGTGACGCGGCTGCAGGCGTGGCTCCAGCACGCCTATGAGACCTTTACCGCTGGAAAAGGAAAGGGCGCGTGAGGACATGGCATCACAACATTTTCCCTGTTATTCGGCGGTTTTTCCCCTGCTGCTGCGGCAGCATGAGGGGCGGCAGGAGATCCTGCTCCACCGCCGCCGCAACACCGGATACATGGACGGTAAATGGGACATTGCCGGTTCCGGCCATATAGACGCGGGTGAGACCGCCCGGCAGGCGCTGGCACGGGAATGCGCCGAGGAGCTGGGCATCCACGTCCGGCCAGAGGATGCAGACTTCGCCCATGTGTGCCACCGGCTGGGACTGGAGGGTGACCGCACCTACTACGATCTGTACTTCTTCGTCCGCGGCTACACCGGCACTCCTGCCATCATGGAGCCGGAAAAATGCGACGGTCTGGCGTGGTTTGCGCTGGATGCGCTGCCGGAGGAGATGATCGATTTTCGGCGGCTCCATCTGCGGCAGGCGCTGCAGGGTGTTTCTTATGATGAAATATTTTGAAAAAATACGGGGTGAAAAGCGGTCATAAAGACCGTTTTTTACCCCGTATCGCATACCCTTTTTCCCCTTAAAACGGCTACTTTTTCCCCGTATCCTACGCCTGACGCAGCGACCCGTCGATGTTGACGGTGACCACCTGCCAGGGGATGAACTTCCCGCTCTTCTGCAAAGCATTCTTCGCCGCCATCTCCAGACCGCCGCAGCAGGGCACCTCCATGCGCACGATAGTGAGGGAGCGGATGTTGTTCCGGCTGATGATCTCCGTCAGCTTCTCCGTGTAGTCCACGGCGTCCAGCTTGGGACAGCCGATGAGACACACCCGTCCGGCCAGCAGCTGACTGTGGAAACCGGCATAGGTGAAAGCGGAGCAGTCCGCCGCCACCAGCAGTGCCGCATCATCGAAGTAGGGCGCGACCACCGGCGCCAGCTTGATCTGCACCGGCCAGTTGGTCAGCTGGCTCTCCGGCACTGGGGCGTCGGCCGTCGGTGCGGCGTGGCGGATCTGCCGCATGGCGGCGCCGGGACAGCCGCCCGGACGCGGCGTGCCGGTAACGGCCTTGGCCGCTTTTGCCGCCAGCACCGCCGCCTCGTCGTAGGCAGGCGCCTCCCGCTCCTCAAAGGTAATGGCGTTGGCGTGACAGGCGGGCAGACAGTCCCCCAGACCGTCGCAGTAATGCTCGTGGGTCAGCCTGGCCTTGCCGTCCACCAGGGCGATGGCCCCCTCGTGACAGGCGTTGACGCAGGCGCCGCAGCCGTCGCACTTATTCTCATCAATGTGAATGATCTTGCGGATCATGAACACGACCTCCTTTGTGATGGTAATGGCAGTATACCCCGGCACGCCGCTTTCGTCTGTTGCTTTTATCACACTTATTAAACGATTTTCTGTTTTTATCTGCCGTTTCAGGGCATATTTGCCGCCCCCGCTCCATCCCATGGACAGAGCGTGGCGGCTTTTCTTTTTTCCCGTCTTCTTTTCACATTTTTTACCATGAGAAAAATGAGTTTTGCGCTGGTTTTTTGTTGCATTTCGACGACGTCTATGATAAAATTAACAATTGGTTAACACATCACTTTCTGCCTGGAAAAAGCAGACTGCCGCCAGATACATCCCGTCCCGTATGACGAATGCATTTGGCGGTTATTCGTAAAGGATGGGAGCGAGAGAGAACCATGATCATGTGTATATTCCTGTTTGCCCTGTGGCTGCTGCTCAATGGCCGCGTCACCGTGGAGATCTGCCTGTTCGGTGTGGTGATCGCCGGCGCGGTGTACGCCTTCTGTGTATACGCCCTGGGGTATCATCCCAGCCACGAGCGGCGGCTTTTGAAGCGGCTGGGCGGCTACGCGGTCTATGTGGCGGTGCTGATCTGGGAGATCATCAAGGCCAATCTGGCGGTGATCCGGATCATCCTGATCCCGCCGCACCGATACCACCCCGCCATCGTGCGGCTGAATATCCCCTTTGACAAGGAGATCTCCCGGGTGATCCTGAGCAACTCCATTACCCTGACCCCCGGCACCGTCACCATCGAGCAGTACGGCGACGAGTTTCTGGTGCTGTGTCTGGACAAGGAGAGCGCCGACAGCATCCCCGACTGGAATCTGACACGGATGCTGCACAAAATGGAGGGTGAAACATGGAACTGACGGTTCAACAATGTTACAGCTACCTGTTCTGGGGCGTGCTGTGCGCGCTGGCACTGTGCGTGATCGCTGTGCTGGTCTACATCATCAAAGCACACCTGACGGTGGACCGTATCATCGGCATCAACCTGATCGGCACGCTGGTGGTCATCATCATCTGTGCGCTGACGTACCTGCTGGGTGAGGATTATCTGGCGGACATCGCGGTGATCTATGTGGTCATGTCGTTTATCGCGGTGATGATGCTCTGCCGCATCTACATCGGACTTTATGACCGCAGGCGAAAGGAGAAGGAAGAGCATGATCGGTGAATGGATCCGTTTCGGCCTCTGCGCCCTGTTCATACTGGCCGGGCTTTTTATCATGGTGGTTTCCATCATCGGCCTGTATCGCTTTGACTTTGCCCTCAACCGCATCCATGCCGCGGCGCTGGGCGATACCCTGAGCCTGCTGCTCTTTACGGTGGGCATTCTCATCGCCGTGGGCTTCCACGCCGTGGCGTGGAAGCTGGTACTGGTGCTGGTACTGCAGTGGCTGACCTCGCCGCTGAGCAGCCATATGCTCAGCCAGTTCGAGTACCGGGCAGACGAAAATCTGGCGGAGCACATGGATCTGAGCGACACCGAATTTATCAGTGAAGAGGAGGTGGCGGCAAAATGATGACGATCTTTCGGCTGATCCTGCTGACGGGGCTGATCATCTGTGCCGCTGCCACGGCACTGACCCGTAAGCCCATGCAGGCGGTCATCATCTTTATGGCTTATTCCGTCATCATGTCGGTGGTGTGGATCATGCTGGAATCCCCGGATCTGGCCATCACCGAGGCGGCGGTGGGCGCAGGCATCACCAGTCTGCTGCTGTTCCTGACGCTGCGGCGGCTGAACCTGATCGACCGCGACGAGGCGCACCGCAAGCACGAGGAGGCCGCAGCCGCCGCGCTGCGGGAGGAGGCTGCCCCGGTGCAGTCTGGAGAGGAGGATGACCATGTCCAGTGACAAGCCGTTTCTCCGGCGCTGGCTCAGCGGCCAGGTGGACTGGTCGGCCATGCTGGAGCAGGACGCCCCGGCTCCAGCCCCCGAAGCCGCGCCCTATCATCCCCACTGGGATGCGGATGACGCCCGCCGCGTCATTCACCGCGGACAGCGGGTCTACACCGTTCTGGCGGTGGTGCTGTGCGTGGTCTTCTCCGTTTTCATGATACTGACGGTGGCCAACCTGCCCCCCTACGGCAGCGATGACGCCCCCACCGTCAACGAGGTGGCGGAGCGGTACGTGGAAAAGGGCACGGAAGAGACCGGCGCGGTGAACACGGTAGCCGGTATGATCCTGGACTACCGTGCCTTCGATACGCTGGGCGAGTCCTTTGTACTGTTTACCGCCATGTGCGCCGTGACCATGCTGATGAACACCTCCCACCGGCGGAAGATCCGGCGGCTGGATCAGGACATCGTGGACTACTATCAGGATCCCATCATCCGCACCGTGTGCAAGCTGGTGATTCCCATCATTCTGGTGTTCGGCGTGTACATCCTGCTCAACGGCCACCTCTCCCCCGGCGGTGGCTTCTCCGGCGGCGCCATCATGGCCTCGGCACTGATCATCTATGCGCTGGTGTGGGGCAGCGAACGGGCTTCCCGCGCCATCCCCGCCAAGGCGCTGAAGATCATCGTGCTGTGCGCGCTGGGCTTCTACGCCTGCTCCAAGACCTACTCCTTCTTCACCGGCGCCAACCATCTCCACTCCAT
>CAKTMQ010000123.1 GCA_934573945.1 uncultured Oscillospiraceae bacterium
GTTATGTACGAACTGAATCACATCAGAGGCAGCAGCTACTACATCCAGAGTCCCTCCAAGATGGGACTTGTAAAGCTGAACGACACAGATGTGTGCCTGATCGACAGCGGCAACGACAAGGACGCCGGTCGCAAGGTGCGCCAGCTGCTGGATGCCAACTGCTGGCACCTGACTGCCATTTACAATACCCACTCCAATGCAGACCACATCGGCGGCAACCGGTATCTGCAGAGCCAGACCCGGTGCAGGGTCTACGCACAGGGCATCGAACGGGATATTACCTGTCATCCGGTGCTGGAGCCGGCCTTTTTGTATGGCGGCTTTCCGCCGAAAGATCTGCGGCACAAGTTTCTGATGGCGCAGGAGAGCGCTGCAGAGGAACTGACGGAAAGCATACTGCCGGAGGGCTTTACACTGCTGCAGCTGCCAGGACATTTCTTTGATATGGTGGGTTTTCGCAGCCCGGATGATGTGGTGTATCTGGCGGATTGCCTGTCCAGCCGCGAAACGCTGGAGAAATACCAGATCGGTTTTATTTATGATGTGGCTGCCTATCTGGATACGCTAGAAAAGGTCAAGGCCATGCAGGCGGCGACTTTTGTTCCGGCTCATGCCGAGGTGACAGAGGAGATCGCGCCGCTGGCACAGTACAACATCGATAAAGTACACCAGATCGCTGACCATATGGTGGAGCTGTGTGCTGAGCCGATGCAATTTGAGGAGCTGCTGAAAAAGCTGTTTGACGACTATGGCCTGACGCTGACGTTTGAGCAGTATGTGCTGGTGGGCAGCACCGTGCGCTCCTATCTGGCGTGGCTGAAGGATACCGGTCGGCTGGCGGTCAGCTTCGAGGAGAACCGCCTGCTGTGGAGACGCGTATGAAAGCGACGGTGATTGAGCGGAATGGGATCCGCGTGGCGGAAGTGACCGCCGAAGTGCCCATGATTACCGATGCGGCTTCTGCCATGAAGCTGATCATGACGGTGCGGTATGAAACAGGCGCTTCACGCATCGTCATGGATAAGGCACTGGTATGCCGGGAGTTTTTCATCCTCAGCACCCAACTGGCAGGGGAGATCCTGCAGAAATGCAGCAACTACCGGATAAAGCTGGCTATTTACGGGGATTACAGCGGCTATACCAGCAAGCCGCTGCATGATTTCATCTATGAGAGCAATCTGGGGAACGACTTTTTCTTCGTGTCTGCGCGTGAGGAGGCGCTGGAGCAGCTGTTTGCCGCCGGATAACGCTCACGACAGCTTCTGCTGCCGCATCCACACATCCATCACCACGCTGTGGGGCAGCAGCTTGGTCAGCGCTGCCTGTGCCCGGGCGACAAAACCGTATTTACAGACGTCCTTGCCCCGCTTGGCGTCCCGCCAGGTGCGGCGTACAATGTCGTCAGGATCGTACATGGCCGTGTACTTTTTGACGACCGTTTCGCCGCCGGTGACGGCACGGTCAAAGAAGGCGGTCTTTGTCCAGAAGGGACACACCGCCATCACCGAGATGCCGCGGCTGCGCAGCTCCCGGTTCAGCGCACGGCTGAAGCTGAGGACGAAAGCCTTTGTGGCGCCGTAGATGTCGATATAGGGGATGGGCTGAAAGGCCGCCACCGAGGCGATGTTAATGATCTGGCTGCCTTGGGGCATATAAGGCGCGGTCAGCTGACACATGGCCACCACGGCCTGACAGTTCAGGTCGGTCATGTTCAGATTGACCTCCAGCGGGGTATCCAGCACGGCACTGAACTTGCCGTAGCCGCTGCAGTTCAGCAGCAGCCCGACCTCTACCGGTTCTTCGGCCAGTGCCGCAGCATAGACGCCGAAGCTGGCGCGGTCAGTCAGATCCATCGCCAGAATGCGGAGGGGGAATGGAACGGTGTCGCGCAGTGCCTCCAGCTTGTCACGCTGGCGGGCGATGACCCATACCTCATCAATGCGACCGTACTGATCCAGCGTTTCGGCAAAGCGCTTGCCCATGCCGCTGGAGGCACCGGTGATCACGGCGATTCTTTTCATAGAGTATCCATCCTTTCCTGCTGCTATCAGCTATGGCAGCATTATGCCATGTCCGTCCGGATTTTGCAAGAAGCGGTTGTCAACAACCCTTGACAATGGGCAGAACACAGTTTATCATACAGATAAAATTTTGAACAGGCAGGTGACGTGCGTATGATCAGAAAGGCGACGCGGCAGGATATTCCCGGGATCGCGGCGATTTATACCCATATCCATGACAGAGAAGCGCGGGGCGAGACCACCACCGGCTGGCTCCGGGGGATCTATCCCACTGAGGAGACGGCGCTGACAGCGCTGGCTGCCGATGACCTCTTCGTGATGGAGGAGGACGGCGAGCTGCTGGCGGCTGCCCGGATCAACCGGATCCAGGTGCCGGTGTATGCAGATGTGCCCTGGCGCTATCCGGATGTGCCGGAGGAACAGGTGATGGTGCTGCATACGCTGGTGGTGGAACCGGCCTGCGGCGGAAAGGGCTGCGGTACGGCCTTTGTGGCGTTCTATGAGGAGTACGCCCGGGAGAACGGCTGTCCCTATCTGCGTATGGACACCAACGCCCGTAATCTGGCGGCGCGGCGGCTCTATGCCTATCTGGGCTACTGGGAGGCCGGCATTGTTCCCTGTGTGTTCAATGGGATCCAGGATGTGCAGCTGGTGTGTCTGGAGAAAAAGCTGTAACGATACGATGCGGTTTGCGGGAGACGATCATATATGTACAAAAACAAAACGCGCTATGCGCTGGTGGGTGGAATACTTCTTGACGGCACACGGGATATGGTGCCCCAGACAGGTAAGGTGGTTTATGTAGATGGCGGAAAGATCACCGCGGTGGAGGAGGGCGATGTAAAGGCGGGCTATGAGACGGTGGCTTTAGACGGCAAGTATCTGCTGCCCGGTCTGATCAATATGCACGTGCATCTGCCGGCATCCGGTAAGCCCAGGAAAAAACCCTCTGATCCGAAGAAGCTGGTCAAACTGATCACCTCTAACGGCCTGATGCGCAGTATCGGCATCAAAATATGCGAGGGCTACGCAAAAACAGAACTGCTCAGCGGCGTGACCACCATCCGCACGGTGGGCGGCGTGGCGGACTTTGATACGATGATCCGCGATATGACGGCGTCGGGAAAGATCCTGGGTCCCCGCGTGGTGGCGTCCAATATGGCGGTGTCTGTGCCGGGCGGCCATATGGCCGGGTCACTTGCCTATGAGGCGCGGACTGCCGGGGAAGCCGCAGCCTATGTGGAGAAGATCGCCGCCGAAAAGCCGGATCTCATCAAGCTGATGATCACCGGCGGCGTTATGGATGCCGAAGTGGTGGGAGAACCGGGCGTTCTGCGGATGCAGCCTGCGCTGGTCAAGGCGGCGTGCGACAAAGCCCATGCGTTAGGCATGAAGGTAGCTGCCCATGTGGAGAGCCCGGAGGGCGTTCGCGTGGCGCTGGAGAACGGTGTGGACTCCATTGAACACGGCGCGCAGCCGGATCCGGAGATCCTGCGGCTGTTCCGGGAAAAACACGCATTTCAGATCTCCACAATTTCGCCGGCATTGCCCTATGCGCTGTTTGACCGCAGCATTTCCCATGCTACCTATGAGCAGCAGGAAAACGGCAAAGTGGTGTTTGGAGGCATCGTGGCGCTGGCAAAGGCGTGCCTCGCGGAGGGGATCCCCGTGGGGCTGGGCACGGATACCGGATGCCCCTATATCACTCATTACGATATGTGGCGCGAGCTGTACTATTTCGTGAAATACTGCGGCGTGACGCCTGCGTTTGCGCTGCATACCGCCACGCTGCTGAATGCGCAGCTGGCGGGAATCGATCGTGAGACCGGCTCCATAGAAGCGGGCAAGGCGGCGGATATGATCGTCTGCAGCAGGGATCCGCTGACGGATCTGACGGCACTGCGGACGCTGGATATGGTCATCAAGGACGGCGTGCGCATCGATCATCCGGCGGTCAGAAAGATGCCGGAGGTAGAGCGGGAACTGGACAAATTCCTGTAATAAAAACGAATGTGGCCAATTTTCATATTTTTCTGTTGAAAAATACGCCCTTATGGGGTATACTATCCACAAATCAATAGGAGGTCAATTATTATGATCGAGATCACCAAAGATACCATTATCGGCGATATTCTGGACATCGCGCCCCAGACCGCGCCCATCTTCCTGTCCATCGGCATGCACTGCCTGGGCTGCCCCTCTTCCCGCGGCGAGACCGTGGAGGAGGCCTGCGCCGTTCACGGTGTGGATGTGGACAAGCTGCTGGCTGTGGTAAACGAGGCCGCCAACGGCAGCGCCCAGTGACCGACTGATGCAGATAAACGCATACGGTGTATGCCGTATGCGTTTTCTCCTGTTCTGCCATATGAAGAAATTGATGTTACAAC
>CAKTMQ010000124.1 GCA_934573945.1 uncultured Oscillospiraceae bacterium
TGATAGTAGTCTGCTGATAATTGGGATGGATTCCTTCCTTCATTGCTCTGGTTCACCCCTTTCCGGTACACTTGTCGCCGAGGCTCTCGCCTACAAACGCAACTGTGATGATACCACACTCTGCCGCAGAATGCAAGTATTTTTTGAAAAAATGTAACACAGGGCAGATTCTGCACGGCCAGATCCGTCCTCGTCCGGCAAGTCAGAAAAGCATCCACCCGCTATATAGTAAGGAAGCCACGACATATCGCCAAGGCTTTCTTTGTTGCTGCTGCACATCACCTTAAGCTCTACGTCAGCAAATAGCATATATTACGTCACGCTATGTGCGAAATAGCAAAATAACAGTTGCAAATTCCGTTTTACTGACATATAATTTAGTTGTTGTGTGTACGAGAAAACACGTACAGAAATGAGAAAGAGAGGGAAATACCTTGAAAAAGCGAATCGTGTCTATTCTGCTGGCAGTCATGATGCTTGTCAGCGCCGTACCGCTGGGGCTGATCGAAACAGCCTATGCAGTGGAACGAACCCTGTATTGGCCTGTCCCGGGGTACTGGTATACTTCGCAGGGACACCATGGCAGCTCCGATGCAAAAGCAAATGCCATTGATATTTCGGGCAGTAACATCGCCGGCACAGAGGTACATGCCGCCGCAGAAGGTACCGTTGTGCATGCAAAGAAGTGTTCGAAGACACATACGGCGACCGACGACAAGTCATGCTGCTTCGGTCTCGGCTGGGGTGTTGTCATCAAGGGTTCGGATGGCCGTGTTTACCAATATGGACATATGCAAGCCAACAGCATTCCCGCCAATATCTATCCGGGCGCATGGGTAGCAGCCAATCAGGTAATCGGCAAAGTCGGCAGCACCGGCTGGTCTACGGGGCCGCATCTGCATTTCGGCATCACCTCACCCGGAGCTTCCAGTTTCGATAACTGGGGTCCCAACCCCCATCATAATGCCGGCAACTATACTTATTTGAATTATGGCGCTCACTCCATGGGCAGCTGGAAGGTGACGAAGCAGGGCACCTGCACCACAGCTTCCACAGAAACACGTACCTGCACCCAGTGCGGCTACTCCGAAACCCGTACCGGTAGTAAAAGCAACAGCCACAGCTTCGGCGCATGGGTCACCACAAAGGAGGCCACCTGTGTCGCCGAGGGGACACAGCAGCGCACCTGCTCGCTGTGCAAAAAAGTTGAAACCAGGAGCATTTCTACCAGCGGCCACAAATACGGCAACTGGGTCGTCACCAAGCAGCCCACCTGTCTTGTGGAAGGCTCACAGCAGCGGACATGCACGGTGTGCAAAAATGTGGATACCGCTGTCATCGCAAAGGCCGCTCACAACTACCTGACCAAGACAATCTCCGCCACCTGCTCCACGCCTCCCACGACAAAATACACCTGTGCCGTCTGCGGCTACAGCTACACGGAGACCGGAAAGCTGGGCTGGTCTGACTGGAGCACCACGAAGCCGCCCGCCAGCGTCAGCGATGACAAGATCCAGACGGCGACAGAATGCCGCTATGCCACCCGCATCACCGCCACCGGAAGCAGTTCCACCATGCCGGGCTATGAGCAGATCAACTCCACATGGGTCACAAAGAGCAGCGGCAGCACCAGCTACGTACAGTCCTGGCCGTCCGGCTTCTCTACCAGTCACTATCTTTACAGCCAGTACAACCATACCGCTCCCACCGCGTATGAAACCGCCAGTGAAAAGCGGGTCATTAACAGTGAATCCACCGTCGGCTGGATCTACTGGCACTGGTGCCGCAACAGCTATACGGCGGGTCCGATCAATCGGCGTATAAGTGATTGCCAGTGGAATGATTCCACGGGTAATTACACGGGGTTCCACGCATATTTCAGCACGAGTTCTCCGGCTTCGAAACAAAGCGATGGCGACCGCTACGTCGCAGCAAACGGCAACTGCTGCAAGGATTCCTACTGGTACCTGTGCACCCCCGTCATCAAGCGGGATTATACCATCTACAGCAAGCAGTACACCTTCGCAAAATGGAGCGACTGGTCTGACTGGTCTCAGACCCCTGTGACCGCCACCACCGACAGGAAAGTGGATACCAGAACCGTTTACCGCTATTATACGGAAACCGGCAGCCACGTTTGGAATGCCGGTGATGTGATCACCGCAGCTACCTGCACCACCGCCGGTACCGCGGCATACACCTGCGCGCTGTGCAGTGAGACGAAGGTCGGATCGGTTCCGGCACTGGGACACAGCTACAGGAACGGCTACTGCATCCGCTGTGGTATCCGCGACGTAAACGCGGCGCTGGGCGTGCCCACCATGACACTGACCACCAGCGGCGGCAAGCCCGTCGTCAGATGGACGAGCGTGAGCGGCGCGGCGCAGTACGAGGTGTACCGCTCCCTGACCGGCAAGGCCAACAGCTACAGCATCGTCCGCCGCACGGCAGGTCTGTCTTTCACGGATACCAACGTAAACGCAGGCCAGACCTACTACTATGTGGTACGCGCCATCAACGGCAGCACCACCGGTAAGTTCTGTGCATCCCGGTTTATCACGTGCAGTGTCGTGCTGAGCGTGCCTACCATGACCCTGACCACGAATGCCAGCACCGGCAAGCCTGTCGTCAGCTGGGCAAAAGTGAACGGCGCGGCGCAGTATGAGGTATACCGCTCCGAGACCGGTAAGGACAAAACCTTCCGCATCGTCCGCCGCACGGCAGGACTGACCTTCACGGATACCAACACAGCGGCAGGAAAAACCTACTACTATGTGGTGCGTGCCATCAACGGCAATACCAGCGGTACCTTCTGCAAGGCACAATCCATCAAGTGCAATGCCGTGCTGGGCGTGCCCACCATGGCGCTGACCACCGCCGACAACGGCTCCCCGGTGGTCATGTGGACGTCCGTCAACGGCGCAGCGCAGTATGAGGTGTACCGCTCCCTGACCGGCAAGGGCAACAGCTACAGCATCGTTCGCCGCACGGCAGGTCTGTCTTTCACGGATACCAACGTAAACGCAGGCCAGACCTACTACTATGTGGTGCGCGCCATCAACGGCGGCACCGTCGGCAGATTCTGCGCGGCCAAGTCCATCATCGCCCGGTAACACGGAAAACTATTTATACCAAAAGGCAGCCCCAACTTGCGTTGGGGCTGCCTTTTGAGACTGTCGAAAAGCTTTGCAGAATTCGCCGCCCGCCAAGGCGGCGAACAATTTGAATCATTTTTTGCCGCGACATGTGCGTGGCAAAAAATACTTTGCGCGGAGAGAGTGTTTTTTCGTCCATTTATGGACGGAAAAGCGCGGGTCGGAGCGATTTCTATCACAGCGTTACCTGCGCATCCGTATGGAAAAAGTACAAGATCCGCTCTGTGACCGGCTTTTCCAGCACCTGTCCCAGTGCCAGAGCATAGGCCTCCAGCTGCGGGCGGTAGACCTCCGCACGAGCCGCCGTCTCCTCCGGCGTGATGCGGTCGGTCTTGAAGTCCACCACTGTCAGGCCGCTCTCCGTGGCAATGGCGCAGTCCACCACGCCCTGCAGCAGAAGCTCCTCCCCTGCCGCCTCGGGGTCATAAAGCGCCGCATCCGTCAGCAGGGCAAAGCGGTACTCCCGCCACACCTGTCCGGCACTCCGGATCCGCTGCGCCAGCGGCGAGGCGAGAAACCGGGCGATCATGCCGCAGTCCACCGCCTGCGCCTGCTGCGCCGTCAGCAGACGGCGCTGACGCAGGGCTTCCACCGCTGCCGCCACAGCCTCCGCCGTGGCGGGAATCGAAAAGTCGATATACTGCATCACCGTGTGGACAGCCGTTCCCTTTTCCGCGGCTGTCAGACCGGTGATCTCCTGCAGAAACTTGGGTTTCTCGAAAGACACCGGCCGATGGCTGACCGTGCCCTCGGCGATCTCCTCGTCGATCACGCGGCCTTTCAGCTGGGTGGCGGTGACCTTGCCGGGCGTTACCGTGGCGCGCAGGCCGCTGTAGTGCAGCTCCAGCGCCGCCGGATCGAAGGCCGCCCGGGGCGGCAGCGCCGTTATAACGCCCTCCTGTCCCGCCGCCGCACCTGCGGCTGCGGCGGGATCGTCCCACAGATACACCTGCCAGCCGCCGTCATCCGTCGACAGCACCGGCGGTTCCGTCTCCGCCCAACGGCACAGCTTGGCACCCTGGGCGGTACACAGC
>CAKTMQ010000125.1 GCA_934573945.1 uncultured Oscillospiraceae bacterium
AGCTTCAGGTTTTCCTCCCAGCCGTCGTGGTTGCTGCCCAAGATCAAGCTCAGCTGGGCGGCGTGGGGATCCTCCAATGAGACCAGCTTATACTGCCGGTGCTGGGCGTCCTCCACAGCGTCGCGGTGGATGTCCAGAATGAAGGTCAGAGAGGGGTATTTTTCCTGATAGGCCTCGATGCCCTCCACCGAACGGCCATAGGCGCCCTCGTACAGAGGGTCGTCGTACAGCGTCCGGTCATGGAGCACGGAAATGCCGTAGGCGGAGAGCACGGAGGCGATCTCATCGCCTACCCGCACCGCGTTGCAGGTGGTGTTGGCGGTGCGGCAGGTGCCGGTGGACACATACTCCCGGCCTGCGGGCATGGTATAGGCCTCGCTGCCGTGGGTGTGGAGGATCAGCACCTGAGGAGCGCTGTCCGTCAGCTTGGCGGCAAAGCCTGGCTCTGCCAGCGCCGCGGCGTCCAGTGTTTTGTTGGAGGCGTTTTTGATATACACGCCCCGTACCGTGGTGTATCCGGCGGGGTTGGTGATGTTCACCGTCTGGGAGGGCACGCCGTTGTCGGGGAAGGTCAGCGCTTCACCCAGCTGTACCGGTGTGGTCACCGGTGCGGGCGCAGGCGTGACGGGCAGGGAGACCGCTTGCTCTTCCTCTGCCGGGGGATCTGCTTCTGTCTGTGTCTCCGTCATATAGGCCGAGACCTGTGCCCGGGCGGACAGCAGCACCGGGGATTGACACAGCGTCAGGACGGTGGGCAGCGACAGACCGTCCCAGCGCAGCCAGTCGCCCAGCTCCCATTGCAGCAGCCATCTGGCGGCGCTGCCGGAGCGGGGCTCTCCGTCCTCCGATGCGCCGGCCACCGTGACCAGCGTTGCCGCTGCCAGCAGCAGCGCGATACCGCGGCGCAGCCATTGCTTCCACATTTGCATCACCTCGGACAAGTGTATGCACCAGCAATGCCGCTTATGACAGCAAAAAAATTGGCTTGCAAAGTGATGGCAGTGGTGGTATAATCTAAGTGCTACCGATTGATAAGGATCTTTGTCAATCGATGGTATAGAGAACTCATATAGCCGCGCCGGTATGGGGTGCGGCGTCTCTACGGGGTCACCGATGACTCTACTATGGGTGCTTTGCCGCAGCTGGCGGCGGGGCGCCCATTTATTTTTTCAGAAAAGAGGGTTCCACTTATGACACAGGTTCTGAAAGGACACATTGTTCATGCCCCGGCGCTGGGTCACATGGACATTACGGAAAACGGCTTTCTGGTGCTGGAGGACGGCGTGATCGCCGGTGTCTATGATACGCTGCCGGCGCAATATGCCGCCGCGCCGGTGCGGGATTACGGTGACAAGCTGATCATGCAGTCCTTTGCGGATATGCATCTGCACGCGCCCCAATACCCCATGCTGGGCATGGGCATGGATCTGCCGCTGCTGGACTGGCTGAATACCTACACATTTCCGACGGAATCCCGCTTTGCCGACAGCGACTATGCACGGCGTACCTACCGGCGGCTGGCCAGTGATCTGATCACCAACGGCACCACCCGGGTGTGTATGTTCTCCTCTCTGCACACCGAGGCCACGTGGATCTTGATGGAGGAGCTGGAGAAGGTGGGCGTCACCGGTTATGTGGGCAAGGTGAACATGGATCGCAACGGTCTGCCCGGCGTGCTGCAGGAGACCACAGAGGAGTCCGTGCGGGAGACGCTGCGCTGGCTGGACGGTTGTCATTTTGCACACGTCAAGCCCATCATTACTCCCCGTTTTACCCCCAGCTGTACCGATGAGCTGATGGCGGAGCTGGGACGCATCGCTGCGGAGCGGGGGTTGTATGTTCAGTCTCACCTGTCGGAGAACACCAATGAGATCGCCTGGGTACAGCAGCTGCATCCGGACTGCCGGCAGTACTGGGAGACGTACAACAAATACGGTCTGTGGAAGGATCACACGGTGATGGCGCACTGTGTCCACTCCGATGAGACGGAGCGCCGCGCGATCCGGGACGCCAACGTGGTGGTGGTGCACTGTGCCGATTCCAACGTGAACATCTGCTCCGGGCTGTGCCCCGTGCGGCAGATGGTCAAGGAGGGACTGTGGGTCACGCTGGGCAGCGATATTGCCGGCGGTGCCCAGCTGCCCATGTACAAGGTCATCACCATGTCCATCCGCACCTCCAAGGCGCGGCGGGTCACCGACGGCTGGCATCCTGATTTCCTGACGGTGCCGGAGGCCTACTATCTGGGTACTACCTCCGGTCACCGGTACTTCGGCGCCGGAGACGGCTTTGCGGTGGGAGACCTGCTCCACGCCATCGTGGTGGATGACAGCGATTTCCCCGAGGCCAGTCATCCTCTCAGTGTGAAGGAGCGGTTTGAACGGATCATCTACATGACGCACCGCCACAACATCGTGTCTGTCTGGTCAGACGGGCGGGAAGTGGTGAGCCGCTGAATAAAAAGCACAGGATGCCTTGGCATCCTGTGCTTTTTATTCAGTTCTGCCGGACGAAGATTAGATTCTCCATCAGGTCGATCTTCTCGATGGTGCCGGTCACGGCGGTGGGGACGCCCAGAATGTCGGAAAACACCAGCTGGTCGCCCTCCTTTTTCATCGATGCCACATTCTTGCACAGCTCGTGCTGCTCGGTGCCCCGCAGGGTGTATACAGTGGAAAGGCACATGGTTTCATTCTCCTTTCAGCAGCTTCAGCGCCTCGTCCAGCTTCTCGTTGCCCAGATCAAAGTCCAGGATCGCATCGTGGATCAGCTGCGCCGGTTCGTCATCCAGGCTGTGCGCCAGCTCATGCAGCTCCTCGGCGTGGTGGCGGTTGTGCTGCACCATGTAGGCCAGCAGCGCCAGCGTTTCCTCCGGGGAGTGGTGGGCATGGTCATGCCCGTGGGAGTGATCATGGGTGTGCTCGTGAGTATGCTCATGATCGTGGGTGTGAGGATGGGTATGGGTGGTGCCGTCGGCATGGGTATGCTCGTGGTCATGGCTACACATGGTTCAAGCCCTCGCTTTCATTTTTTTATATTTTACCACGTCCCGTCGGACAAGTCAAACCAATTGGATACAGAAAGTTACCAATTGGTAAGCGGTGCGTGAGTCCGGGCGGTGGGGCAACGACCACCTTGTCAAAAGCGCGGGATTGGTGTATGATAAGAATGAGCCGCAGCGTCGACGCGGCTTTGTCCGAAAGCTGCTGTGAAGGAGAGACCGACCATGTCCGATGAGTTCCATATCCATACCCATGCCGACGGCACCGCCCACGCCCATACCCACTCGCACGCCCATACCAAGGCGGTGCTGAACCGCCTCAGCCGCGCCCAGGGACATCTGGATGCCGTGCGCCGGATGGTAGAGCGGGGGGAGGACTGCTCTGAGGTGCTGGTGCAGCTGTCCGCTGTGATCTCTGCCCTGAATTCCACCGGCCGCGTGATCCTGAAGGATCACATTGCCCACTGCATTGTGGATGCGGTGGAGGACGGCGATACCGCCGCCATTGACAACCTCAATGACGCCATTGACCGCTTCATGCGCTGAGACGGGAGGATTGACAGCGGTGCTATAATAGGAGTATAAAAGAGGCGGCTTTGCCGCCGCAAAGTGAGCTGCAAGCGAGGTGAGACGATGCCCAAGATGAAGGCCGTAGCCAATATGGGAGAGAAGGCCGTCCGCGCCGGTGCGAAGGTGCTGCCCAAGCTGGTGCCGCTGGGGCGTGCGCTGGCGGTGATCTACGGCACCATGACGGCGCTGACGGCCGTCGGCTGGTTCATTACCCGCGCCAACGAGAAAAAGCGGGCGGAACAGGAAGAGCAGTAACATATAACAGCAGGGAGACGCGGCGCGTCTCCCTACCATCGATTAACAAGGGCAAACACGCCTGACAGTGTGTCTTTCCGGCGCTTTTTGCCCTTTTCGCCTTGGCGGGCGCCAGCCTCGCTCCAAAGGAACGTCGCTCGGCAGCATCGATGGGAATATGCCGACTCAGCCCGTCTGCGTCTCAAAAAGCAAAAATCACTCGAAAATCCATTGCTGACAGGTGCTCCACAGTTTTGTCGGAGCAGAAATGCGTCCAGACAAGAAAAGACCCGCAGAGAATACTTGCCGTATTGTCAAGGGGCTTGACGTAGTATGGGCGCATTTCTGT
>CAKTMQ010000126.1 GCA_934573945.1 uncultured Oscillospiraceae bacterium
GGCCTGCCGACTACCACATCGTGGGTAAGGAGATCGTCCGGTTCCACTCCATCATCTGGCCCGCCATGCTGATGAGCATGGGTCTGCCCCTGCCCAAACACGTATACGGCCATGGCTGGCTGGTCATCGACGGCGGCAAGATGAGCAAGTCCAAGGGCAACGTGGTGGATCCCTACGCCCTGTCCGAGATGTTCGGCGTGGACGCGCTGCGGTTCTTCCTGCTGCGCACCTTCCCCTTCGGCTCCGACGGCAACTTCTCCAATGAGCTGCTCATCTCCACCATCAACACCGATCTGGCCAACAAGCTGGGCAATCTGGTGAGCCGCACCACCGGCATGGTGGAGAAGTACTTCGGCGGCAAGCTGCCCGCCAACCGTGAGGATGCGCCGGAGGACTGCGACCTGAAAAAGACCGTCTGCGACCTGCGGGATCGCTACGAGGCGGAGATGGACAAGCTGCAGCTGCAGAACGGGCTGGACGAGATCTTCAAGGTCATCGACCGCGCCAACAAGTATATCGACGAGACCGCACCCTGGGTGCTGGGCAAGGACGAGAGCAAGCGTGTCCGCCTGGCCACGGTGCTGTACAACCTGCTGGAGACCATCCGCGTGTGCACCACGCTGCTGACACCCTTTATGCCCGATTCCTGTGACAAGATCTTTGTGAAGATCGGCGCCGACGACGCGGCGCACACCTGGGACAAGGCCAACGTGTGGGGCGTGCTGAGCGCCGAGGTACAGGTCAGCAAGGGTGAGAATCTGTTCCCCCGCGTGGACACCGAGAAGGCTCTGGCCGAGCTGGAGGCTATGCAGGAGGCGCAGAAGAAGGCCGCCCTGCCCGCCATGGAGGTGGAGCCGTATCTGACGGAAAACGTGGACTTCGACACGTTTCTGAAGTCCGACTTCCGCGCCGTGAAGATCAAGGCCTGCGAGGCCGTCAAAAAGTCCGACAAGCTGCTGAAGTTCACGCTGGACGACGGCTCCGGCACCGACCGCATCATCGTTTCCGGCATCCACCACTACTATGAGCCGGAGGAGCTGATTGGCAAGACGGTCATCGCCATCCTGAACCTGCCGCCCCGGAAGATGATGGGCATCCCCAGCAACGGTATGCTGATCTCCGCCGTCCACAAGGAGAAGGGCGAGGAGAAGGTGCAGCTGATGATCATTGACGACAGCGTGCCCGCCGGCGCCAAGCTGTGCTGAGTAAAGCCACAACAAAAAGCCTGACCGCGCAGCGGTCAGGCTTTTTTTGAGACTGTCGAAAAACCCTGCGGGTTTTTCCGACAAAAAGATTGCAGTCTGCTGCGCGCATAATTTGTTCGCCTGCGGCGAACAAATTTCACACTTGCAGCCTGAGAAGTATTTTCTCTCACGCACATGTCGCGAGAGAAAATGATTAAAATTTTTTTCCGCCTGCAGGCGGCAAACTCTGCGAGGCTTTTTTGCTGTCAGTCGATGCGGAACAGGCGCTTGCCGTTCTCCGTGGTGATACGCGCCAGCTCCTCCAGCGCCATGCCCTTCCACTCTGCCAGCTTCTCCGCCACCAGATGGACATAGCCGGAATCGTTGCGCTGACCACGGTAGGGCACAGGGGTCATGTAGGGGCTGTCGGTCTCGATGAGCATCCGCTCCGGCGGTGTGACGGCGGCTACCTCCGGGGCGCGGCGGGCGTTCTTGTAGGTGATGGGGCCGTCAAAGCCCAGATACCAACCCATTTTCAGCAGCTCCTGTGCCATCTCCGGACTGCCGGAGAAGCAGTGGAACACGCCGGTGACGGCGGGGAACTCCCTGACGATGGCCAGCGTATCGGCGTGGGCGTCCCGGTCGTGAATGATCACCGGCAGCGACAGCTCCTGCGCCAGCTGCAGCTGGCCGCGCAGCACCTGCTGCTGGAAGGCCCGGGGCGGGTTCTCCGCCCAGTAGTAGTCCAGGCCGATCTCGCCGATGGCCACCACCTTGGGCTGCTGCGCCAGCTCACGCAGCACCGCCAGATCGTCGGGGCTATAGCCGCCGCAGTTCTCCGGGTGGACACCCACCGCCGCGTAGACGTGGGGGAATGCCTGGGCGTACTGCACCGCCTTACAGGAGGACGGCAGGTCGCAGCCGGGGTTCAGGATCAGCCCCACGCCGCGGGCGGGCATACCCGCCAGCAGGGCGTCCCGGTCGCTGTCGAAGGCCTCATCATCATAGTGGGCGTGGGTATCAAACAGCATGATCACGCCTCCAGCCGGACACGTCCCAGCTGGGTGTCCTCGATATACTGCTCCTTGATGGCGCGCAGCTTCGCCATATGAGGCTGCTGCATATGGACACGCTGGTATTCCTCGCCCTCCCAGTGCTCGATCAGCAGGACTTCATTCTCATCCTGCGCCGAGAAGTAGTAATCATAGGAGAGACATCCTTCCTCTGCGCGGATCAGCGTCAGGATCCCCTGCTCCACGATCTCGCGGACAAAACGCTCACGGCAGCCGTCCTTGGCACGGTAGCGCACGTACAGGATCAAATCATTCATCAGGCATACCTCCCAAATGTAATTTGTCCTCATTGTAGCACAGACACAGGGGGGATGCAATTTTTTCGCGGCCGAAGGGCAAAAAAGTGTTTACAAGCAGTATAAAATACGGTATGATTTACGAGCTGTATAGAAAACACACGGGGTGAGAGAGATGGCAACGGATTTTTCCAGAACACTGAGTCTGCTGCGGCAGGAAAAGGGGATCAGCCAGCGGAAAGCGGCGGCGGCGCTGGGCGTGAGTCAGGCGCTGCTGAGTCACTACGAAAACGGCATCCGTGAGCCGGGGCTGGCCTTCGTCAGCCGGGTCTGCGACTTCTACCATGTGTCGGCGGACTTCCTGCTGGGGCGCACCAATTCCCGGGACGGCTCTATTATTGAGGCGGCGGAGCTGTACGATGCCAGCGACGAAAAGGGCACGCTGAAGGGCAGCATTCTGGCCACGCTGCAAAAAAAGCTGGTGGTCAACACCACCGGCGTGCTGTTTGATCTGCTGGGCAAGTGCGGCGACCGGACGGCCATCACGGCTGCCGGCGATTATCTCAGCACCGCGCTGTACACATTGCTGCGCCACTTCTACCGCCGCGGCGGCGGCAACGAGGATTTCTTTGCCACGGATCCCATAGATTTTGATGCCGGTGCCGTGGACGCCGCCATGCTGCACAGCCGTGCGGTATACCTACGGGCACTGACGGCGACGGAGCACCTGCCGGAGCTGAACTCCGATGCGCTGACCGCCGCCCCGGGCGTGGGGCAGAGTACGGCGCAGGTGGTGCACAATGTGGACGAGCTGACGGCAAAGAAGCAATAGACGGCAAGGAGGACAGAGTCGGCCGTCCCTACAAAAAGAGCTGTCCCGTTAACGTCAGGGCGGGTGGAACCGCCTGCCTCTACGGAAGGTATGTCCGACCGATTTCACATCCGCAACTTTTCCATCATCGCTCACATCGACCACGGTAAATCCGTTTCCCACTTTGTCTGACGGTAAAGGGGGGCACCCCTTTTGATTTGACATCCTCGGCGGCAGTGAATGCCGCCTGCGGCAAGGTTTTGCTCCGCAAAGCCTTGTACGCGCTCCGCGCGGTCAGCGTGGATCTACCTAAGGAGGTTTTACGCTATGTACGATCAATCCCACATCCGCAACTTTTCCATCATCGCCCACATCGACCACGGTAAATCCACGTTGGCGGATCGCCTGCTGGAGAAATGTAACGCCGTGCCGGAGCGGGAGATGGAGAACCAGCTGCTGGACAACATGGATCTGGAGCGGGAGCGGGGCATCACCATCAAGTCCCGCGCCGTGCAGATCTTCTATAAGGCGCAGGACGGGGAGACCTATGCCCTGAACCTGATCGACACGCCGGGCCACGTGGACTTCAACTATGAGGTATCCCGCTCACTGGCGGCCTGCGAGGGCGCGCTGCTGGTGGTGGACGCCACCCAGGGCGTGGAGGCTCAGACGCTGGCCAACACATATCTGGCCATGGACCACGATCTGGAGATCCTGCCGGTGTTCAACAAGATCGACCTGCCCGCCGCCGACCCGCTGAAGGCCAAGCAGGAGGTGGAGGACATCATCGGCCTGCCGGCGCTGGAGGCGCCGGAGATCTCCGCCAAGCTGGG
>CAKTMQ010000127.1 GCA_934573945.1 uncultured Oscillospiraceae bacterium
CGGACGAGTCCCATTCCGGCGCCGTCAGCGGCACGGGAATCGGCCTTTCCATTGTCAAGGCCACGGTGGAGGCCCACGGCGGGACAATCTCGGTCAGGCAAGAGGGCTGCGTCATGATATTCACGGCGCGGCTGTAAACGAAATATGTCTCTTATTTTGAACAACGCCTTCTTTGAAGGCGTTGTTCAATTTTTGTTCATCCGTTTTTTCAACCTCATTTCAAGTCCGTCCGTTACCATCCTCTGGATACCTGATATCACAGGCAAGGAGGTAATACGATGATAGAAGTTTCCCATCTCACCAAGTATTACGGCAGCTTTCTGGCGGTGGATGACCTGTCCTTTACCATTCCGGACGGTCACGTCTATGGCTTTCTCGGCCCCAACGGGGCAGGGAAGTCTACCACCATGAATATCATGACCGGCTGTCTCTCCCCCACGGAGGGAAAAGTCATGATCGACGGCCACGATATTCTCGCCGAGCCGGAGGCGGCCAAGCGCTGCATGGGCTATCTGCCGGAGCAGCCGCCGCTGTATCTGAACGAGACGCCATGGGAGTACCTGACCTTCGTGGGCGAGGCCAAGGGCCTGCGCGGCGGCGTACTGCATGACCAGATCGAAAGCGTCATGGAGCGGACAAAGATCACAGAGATGGGCGACCGTCCCATCTCTGCCCTGTCCAAGGGCTATAAGCAGCGCGTGGGCATCGCGCAGGCGCTGCTGGGTGACCCCAAGGTGGTCATTCTGGACGAGCCGACAGTGGGCCTTGACCCGCTACAGATCATCGAAATCCGCGATCTGATCCGCCAGCTGGGGGAAAAGCATACGGTGATCCTCAGCTCCCACATTCTCTCGGAGGTGCAGGCCATCTGTGACAAGGTGCTGATCATCTCCCACGGGAAGCTGGTGGCCTATGACGACACGGAGAAGCTGGTGGACAACGGCAAAACCACGCTGGAGAGTGTATTTCTGGAGCTGACCGAGGGCCAGCTGCTGGACAGCGGGGAGGTGAGGGCATGACAGCAGTCTGGAAGCACGAGCTGCGCAGCTGCGTCCACTCATTGAGCGCGTGGCTCTACTGCGCCTTTATGCTGGCCTTTGTGGGTGTGGGCGCCATGCTGTACAATATTCAGGCGGCGGTGGCCAATTTCGAGTACGTATTGAGCTTTGTGTGCATCGGTCTGGTGTTCATCGTGCCGGTGCTGACCATGCGATCGCTGGCGGAGGAGCGGAAGCAGAAAACCGACCAGCTTCTCTACTCTCTGCCGCTGAAGCTGTGGCACATCATTGCGGGCAAGTATCTGGCGCTGCTGGCGGTCTTTCTGGTGCCGCTGGTGATCATCGCCTTTTACCCGCTGGTGTTTTCACAGTACGGAGAGGTCTATCTGCTGACCTCCTACGGTTCGCTGCTGGCCTTCTTCCTGCTGGGCGCGGCGCTGATCGCTATCGGGATGTTCATCTCCTCTCTGACGGAGAATCAGGGCTTCGCCGCCGGTATCGGCATCGTGGCGCTGCTGCTGAACTATTACAGTGTCTCCCTGGCGGAGCAGGTATCCGCCACGGCGCTGGGCTCCTTCGCGGTGCTGCTGGTGCTGGCGCTGTTGCTGGGCGTGCTGATCCGCCACCTGACCGGCAGCGAGACGGTGGGCTTCGGCGTCAGCATCGCCCTGATGGCGGTGTGCGGCGTGGTGTATTTCATCGACAGCAGCAAATTTGAGGGACTGGTGCCGGACATCATGACCAAGCTGTCCCTGTTCCAGCGGTTCACGCCCTTTGTCAACGGCGTGTTCGACGTGACCGCGCTGGTGTATGACCTGACGGTCATCGCATTTTTCCTGTTCCTGTCGGTGCGGTCGTTGGAGAAAAGGAGGTACAACTGATGAAAAAGCCTGCCTTTTTGAAGGAAAACGGCGGCAGCAAAATCGCCTTACAGGGCGGCAGCTACTCGCTGGCGGTGACGGCCATCGTACTGGCGATATTGGTGGCGGTCAATGTGCTGGTTTCGGTGCTGCCCACCTCTGCCACACGGTATGACATCAGCGCGACCAAGCTCTATTCCATCACCAGCAACACCAAAGCGGTGATCAGTGGCCTGACGGAGGATGTGACCATCTACTGGATCGTTCAGGCGGATCAGGAGGATGAGGTCATCAGCAATCTGCTGGACAAGTACGAGAGCCTGTCTGACCACATCACGGTGGTGAAGAAGAACCCGGACGTCTATCCCACCTTCGCCGCACAGTACACCGATGAAACGGTGTATAACAACAGTCTTGTGGTGGAGTGCGGCAGCAAGAGCCGCTACATCGCCTACGACGATATTTACTTGCAGGAGGTGGACTACACCACCTATTCCTATGCCACCTCTTTTGACGGCGAGGGAGCTATCACCTCCGCCATCGACTATGTGGTCAGCGATGAGCTGCCCCAGCTCTATGTGCTGGAGGGCCACGGCGAGGCGGAGTTGTCCGCCGTGTTCAGCGACCAGCTCACCAAGGAGAACGTGGAGGTCAATACCTTCTCTCTGCTGACGGAGAACGCCGTGCCCGACGCGGCGGACTGCGTACTGATCTACGCGCCGGAGAGCGACATTTCCGAGGAAGAAAGGGACATTCTGGCCGACTATGTGTCTACCGGCGGCAAGCTGCTGGTGCTGGCCGGGCCTACGGAGGACGGCACGCTGACCAACCTGTACAGCCTGCTGGCGGACTACGGCGTGACGGCGGCGGAGGGCATCGTGGTGGAGGGCGACAGCAGCCACTACGCCTTCGGCTATCCCCATATTCTGCTGCCGGACATGGCGGACAGCGAGATCACCCAGTCCCTGACGGCGGAGAACTACTACGCCATCATCCCCATCGCCCAGGGCATGACCATCTCCGACAGCGCTTCCAACGTGACGGCCCTGCTGACCACCTCCGACGCGTCCTTCAGCAAGGCAGCGGGGTATCAGCTCTCCACCTATGAGAAGGAGGAGGGTGACACCGACGGGCCCTTTGCTGTGGCAGTGTCCGTGGCGGATACCAGCGGCGGCGAGATCGTGTGGTTCGGCTCCTCCCTGATGCTGGAGGAGGGGTATAACGATTACTCCTCCGGCGGCAATCTGGATCTGGTGATGAACGCCCTGTCCGATCTGGTGGGTGAGCGGGAGGCCATCGCCATCCGCAGCAAATCGCTGGATTATAACTATCTGACCATCAGCGAGTCCACGGCATCGCTGCTGAAAACGGTGATGATCGGCGTGATCCCCATCGCCTTTGCGGCGGCGGGCATCTATGTGGTGGCGAAACGGAGGATGAAGCGCCATGGGTAATATGAAAAAACTGTATCTTTTGCTGGGCGTGCTGGCGCTGGTGTGCGGCGCGGTGTTTCTGGTGAGCCGTGTTCAGCAGCATCAGGAGGCCATCCGCAGCGGCACCACCACGGTGCTGACGCTGGACACCTCCACGGCCACCGCTCTTTCGTGGGAGTACGCCGACAACAGCTTTTCCTTCCACAAGGATGACCAGTGGATCTACGATGCCGATAACGCCTTTCCGGTGGATCAGGTGGAGATCGGTACGCTGCTGGGGCAGTTTGAGCAGTTCACTGCCGACTTTACCATCGAGGACGCGCAGGATCTGAGCCAGTACGGGTTGGATGATCCCACCTGCACCATCCACATTGAGACGACGGACGGCGGCTATGATATCCTGCTGGGGGATTACAGCCAGATGGATCAGCAGCGCTATGTCTCCATCGGGGACGGCAACGTATACCTGGCCTCCTCCGACCCACTGGATGTATATAACGTCCTGCTGGCGGGACTGATCCGGAATGACGAGACGCCGGACTTTGACGACGTCACTGCCATCCGCTTCACCGGCGCGGATGACTATACAGTCACCTATCAGGTGGACAACACCGCTACTTACAACGCGGAGGACGTGTACTTTACCAAGCTGGGCAGTCAGACATTGGCGCTGGATACCGCGCGGGTGAACAACTATCTCAGCACCATCACCTATCTGAACCTTACCGATTATGTGACCTAATAGTTGCCGTTGCTGTTGATGATCTTTCCTTGCAGCAGCATATCGTCGATCACGGCATCCAGATCATCCGACTTTACCCGCATCTGCGGAACGGGGATCATGCT
>CAKTMQ010000128.1 GCA_934573945.1 uncultured Oscillospiraceae bacterium
TCAGGAGACCGGTGATCAGCTGCGCGCCGTTGAGGAGATCAAGGGCGATATGGAAAAGGCGGTGCCCATGGATCGGCTGCTGTGCGGCGACGTGGGCTACGGAAAGACGGAGGTGGCGCTGCGCGCCGTGATGAAGTGCATACTGGACGGCAAGCAGGCTGCCATTCTGGTGCCCACCACCGTGCTGGCACAGCAGCATTACCTGACGGCGCAGAACCGTTTCCACTCCTTCCCGGTGACGGTGGAGGTACTGTCCCGGTTCCGCACGCCCAAACAGATTAAAGAGGTGCTGGAGCGGGTAAAGACAGGCCGGGTGGATCTTCTGATCGGTACTCATAAGCTGCTGAACAAGGATGTGCAGTTCAAGGATCTGGGACTGCTGGTCATCGATGAAGAGCAGCGTTTCGGCGTGACCCATAAGGAGAAGCTGCGGGAGCGGGCAAAACAGGTGGATACGCTCACGCTGTCCGCTACACCCATCCCCCGCACACTGAATATGGCGCTATCCGGCATCCGCGATATGAGTACCATCGAGGAGCCGCCGCAGGATCGCCAGCCGGTGCAGACCTATGTACTGGAGCATGACTGGGGTGTGGTGGCGGAGGCCATCCGTCGTGAGCTGGAGCGGGGCGGTCAGGTGTACTATCTTCACAATCGGGTGGAGAACATCGAGAACGCCGCCGGCAGGCTGCGTCAGCTGCTGGGCGAGGAGACAGCCATTGCCACCGCCCACGGCAAGATGGGCGAGCGGGAGCTGAGCCGTGTGATGCAGCAGATGGCCGACGGTGAGATACAGGTGCTGGTGTGCACCACCATCATCGAGACGGGCATCGACATCCCCAACGTGAACACGCTGATCATCGAGGACGCCGATCGGCTGGGTCTGAGCCAGCTGCACCAGATCCGCGGCCGTGTAGGCCGTTCCGGACGGCGCGCCTACGCCTATCTGACCTACCGCACCGGCAAGGTGCTCAGCGAGGTGGCGTCCAAACGCCTGTCGGCCATCCGGGAGTATGTGGAGTTCGGCTCCGGTTTCCGGATCGCCATGCGGGATCTGGAGATCCGGGGCGCCGGAAATCTGCTGGGACCGGAGCAGTCCGGCTATATGATGAGCGTGGGCTATGATATGTATCTCAAGCTGCTCAACGATGCCGTGCTGGAGCAGCAGGGGAAGCGCAGCGAGATCATGCCGGACTGTGCGGCGGATCTGACGGTGTCGGCCTATATCCCGGAGAAATATGTCCCTGCGGCGGAGCAACGGATGGATCTCTACCGCCGGATCGCCGCGCTGCGGGGCACGGAGGATGCCGGTGAGCTGCTGGACGAGCTGCTGGACCGGTATGGCGACGTGCCCGCGCCGGTGAAAACGCTGCTGGATGTGGCACTGCTGCGGGTGTCCGCGGCGCGCACCGGTGTCTGCGACATCACCCAGCGGAGCAGCCAGCTGGTGCTAACCTTCGGACAGCAGCCGGATGTGGCGGCCATTGCCGCCGTGTGCGGCATGACCTGCTACCGGCAGCGGCTGCAGCTCAGCGCTGCGGCACAGCCGAAGCTGACGCTGTACCTGCAGCCCGGAGAGGATGCGCTGGCGGCGGCCGGACGGCTGGTGGAGGAGCTGGCGCTGCACCACAAGGAAAATCCAGGCGATACGCCTGACAAGGAGGAAAAAGATGAAAAAAAGTGATTTTAACCTGATCATCCGCTTTCTGGTGGGTACAGCATTGTCGCTGCTGATCTGCGCCGGCATGATCATGACGGGAAAGCTGAGCAGCAACAAGCCGCTGATCCAGCAGGCCAGCGGACTGAAGCTGGATGAGACGGTGATGACGGTGGACGGCACGGATGTCACTGCGGAGGAGTATCTATACATGGTGTCCTACAGCGCCCAGTCACTGTCCTATTACGGTATTACCGACCTGAGCACTCAGCTGGGTGAGTCCTATACCGCTGCGGACTATGTGGCGGAGGATACCAGAGAGCGGATCACGCAGCAGGTGGTTATCCGCAATTGGGCGGACGAGATGGGCATCCGACTGACAGAGGATGACGAGGCATCGCTGGACGAGCAGCGCGCGGCCTACGGCAGCGAGGAGGACTTTCAGAAGGCACTGAAGATCACCGGTATCAGCGAGACGCTGTACAACCAGCTGATGAGCACCTCACTGCTGTATAACCGGCTCTATGAAGCGTACTGTTCCGAAGGCGGCGAGCTGCGTTCCAGTGATAAGGATCTGACGGCGCTGGGCGCCGATCACGGCCTGATGACCGCTGACGTGCTGTTTATCGCCACTGCCGAGCTGGACGATGCCGGTAAGGCCGATGCCAGAGCGTTGCTGGGTGACTATGTCCGCCAGCTGCGGGCGGCGGAGGATCCGGCAGCCGCCTTTGCGGCGCTGGAGACCAGCGAGAACGTCACTGTGGTGGCTTCCAATACCTATGACGGCTGTGAGGAGACGGTGCTCAACACTGCGCTGGCCGATCTGGAGGTGGGTCAGGTAAGCGACGTGTTTGAGGACGAGAACGGGGTCTATGTGGCACTGCGTCGGGATCTGGATCTTGACGCTGTGGCGGAGATGGTATTCAGCGAGGATCTGACGGTGCGTCTGCAGAATGCTCAGGTGGAGATGAACGAGAGCGTCTATAACCGGATCGACATCGCTGGCTATTACAGTAAGATGAACCTGCTGCAGCAGAACCTGTATAATCAGCTGATGCCGGCGGATGGCGAGTGAGAAATTGGTGGTTTTGACGAAAAAACCAGCCAAATACTGACTCGAATCACGATTTTTGACAAATCTCACTTTTATCATTGACATATGTTAAAAAATTAACTATTATATGAAAGGTGAGATACATATAGTGTACTGTATTTTTACAAACTTTATTAGGAGGAACTTACTATGAAGGAACTGTACGTTGTCAACTGCTGCCGTACCGCTATCGGCTCCTTTGGCGGATCCCTGAAGAACACCCCTGCTGCCGACATGGGCGCTGTGGTGGTCAAGGAAGCGCTGAAGCGCGCCAATGTGGCTCCCGAGAATGTGGATGAGCTGATGTTCGGCTGCATCCTGACCGCTGCACAGGGTCAGAACGTTGCCCGTCAGGTCTCCATCAAGGCCGGCATCCCCTATTCCGTGCCCGCCTATACCGTCGGCATGGTCTGCGGTTCCGGCATGAAGTCCGTGATCGAGGGTGCACGCTCCATTCTGGCCGGTGACAGTGACATCGTGGTCTGCGGCGGTACCGAGAACATGAGCGCCGCCCCCTTTGCCTCCCTGGACGCCCGCTGGGGCGCCCGCATGGGCGACAAGAAGCTGGTGGACACCATGATCAAGGACGGTCTGTGGGATGCGTTCAACAACTACCACATGGGCACCACCGCTGAGAATATCAACGACATCTGGGGCATCACCCGTCGTGAGCAGGATGAGTTTGCCGCTGCCTCCCAGCAGAAGACCGAGGCTGCCCAGGCTGCCGGCCGCTTCGATGACGAGATCGTTCCCGTGATGGTCAAGGTCAAGAAGGACATGGTTCCCTTTGCCAAGGACGAGTATCCCAAGGCCGGCGTCACTGCTGATGGTATCGCCAAGCTGAAGGGCGCCTTCCCTGTTGGCCCCGAGTCCCCCAATCCTCAGGTGGTGAACACCTTTGAGCCCACCGGCATCCAGGAGGCCGAGGATAAGGGCACCCAGCGTGTCACCGCTGCCAACGCCTCCGGCATCAATGACGGCGCTGCCGCCATCGTGCTGGCTTCCGGAGAAGCGGTCGCCAAGTACGGTCTGAAGCCCATGGCCAAGCTGATCGGTTGGGGTCAGGGCGGCGTGGATCCCAAGATCATGGGCGTCGGTCCCGTGGTGGCTTCCCGCAACGCTATGGCCAAGGCCGGCGTGACCATCGACGACATCGACCTGATCGAGGCCAACGAGGCGTTCGCCGCCCAGTCCATCGCTGTGGCGCGTGAGCTGCACTTTGACATCAACAAGGTCAACGTCAACGGCGGCGCCATTGCTCTGGGTCACCCCGTGGGCGCTTCCGGCGCACGTATCATCGTCACCCTGCTGCACGAGATGCAGAAGCGTCCCGAGGCCAAGAAG
>CAKTMQ010000129.1 GCA_934573945.1 uncultured Oscillospiraceae bacterium
ATGCCCTTACGGTATAATTACGACAAACCGGAAAAGCCCCGTATATCAAGGGTTTTCGGTTATCTGGCAAGGTTTTCATCCTTTTCCAAACTGAAAAATCGAGCCGCGAAGTAGTTATATCGTACTGTGATTGGGAACGATATATGGATCGGCTATGAGGCGGTCATTCTCTCCGCCCTGACTCCGGCACGTAAGTTCAACACCCGCGGCACAGGATCCGCAGCAGCCCCCCTTTAAACCGAATCTCCTTGCGAAATAAGGCAGAATATGGTACGCTTATCATACAAGTCGGTATAGGCGGAGGTGCATACCATGGCAAAACAAAAGCGAGATTTGAACAGTATCTACATATCGGAACGGCTGCAGGAGCACCTGCGCCCTATCTCCCGCTGTGCCCTGACCACGGTGGTGGCGCCTATGGGCTATGGCAAGACCACGGCGGTCAACTGGTATCTGGGCGAACGTGTGAAAGCGGAGCACACCGCCATAATCCGTATCAGTGTGTATTCCGACAATCTGGCCATCTTCTGGAAAAGTGTACAGGATGCCTTCCTGCACGCGGGCTTTGATCTTCTGGCCAATTACCCCTGCCCTACCGATGCCGCCGGTGCCAGCCTGCTGGCAGACGACCTGTGCCACGGTCTGGCCGGTAATGAGAACCGCTATATCTTTATCGACGATTTTCACCTGCTGACGGATGACCACGCCGCCCGCTTTCTCTGTACACTCACCAACCGACTCCCCCATAATGTACATCTTATTGTGGCCAGCCGTGACCGTTTTCTGCAGATGGCAGAGGTGCTCCGGCTGGGCAGCAGGGTATATCAGATCGGCACGGAGCAGCTGCGGCTGAACCACACAGAACTGTCCGTTTACGCCCACCGCTGCGGTGCCGATCTCACCGATGCGCAGATCGAGTCGCTGCTCTACACCAGTGAAGGCTGGTTCTCCGCCATCTATCTGAATCTGCGGACGCTTGCCGAACGCGGCACACTGCCTGACCAGAATTCAGACATCTATACCATGTTCACCGCCGCCATGATCGATCCGCTGCCGCCACTTCAACGTGAATTTCTGGCCGTTATGGGACTGGCCGACGAATTTACCGCGGAAATGGCCGCCTTTATCACAGAAAGTGACAATGCCGCTTCTCTGTTGACAGCGCTGACGGAACAGAATGCTTTCGTCACCCGGCTGCCGGACGGCATGACCTTCCGGTTCCACCATATGATGAAGGCCTGCGCGCAGCGTGTTTTCCTGACGCTGCCGGCGGAAAAGCAGGCGGCCTATTATGACCGCTTCGGCACATGGTACGAAATGCGTGAACAGTACCTCCACGCCCTCTCCGTTTACTGCGCCAGCGCAAACTACAATGCTGCACTTCATGTGATCGAGTGCGACGCCGGGATTCTGCTGGCCTCCCTCAAACCCTCCGATGTGCTGGATTTTCTTGACCGCTGTCCGCCTTCTGTCCTGAAGCAGCACCCCCTGGCGCTATTGGTACTGATGCGCCGGATGTTCACCTGGCGGCAGATCCCCAAAATGATGGAGTTGAAAGCGCTGCTGCTGACTGCCATTGCCGAACACCCGGAACTACCGGACACCGAGCGCGGAGATCTGCTGGGCGAATGTGATCTGATCATGAGCTTCCTCTGCTACAACGACATCAGCGCCATGAGCCGCCTGCACCGCAGTGCCAGCGCTCAGATGACCCGTCCCGCCATCAGCATCCAGAACAGCGGCGGCTGGACATTCGGCTCCCCCTCCGTACTGATGATGTTCCACCGTGAGCCGGGAGCACTTCCCCATGAGCTGGCAGAGATGGACGAGTGTATGCCCCACTATTACAAAGTTACCCAGGGGCACGGCCAGGGTGCTGAGCGGATCATGCGGGCAGAAGCCGCCTTTATGCAGGGACGCTTCGCCGATGCCCAGATCGCGCTGGAACGCGCCTACGCACAGATCGAGGGAAACGGCCAGGAAAATATGGCACTGTGCTGCGACTTTCTGGCCTGGCGGCTGACACTGCATACGGATGTCACGCCGCGGTATACCTTTGACCAGCAGCTGCCCCTGCTGCTGCGGCGGCACAACGAAACGTGGATCCACATCTTCAACGCTACCCGCGCCTATTATGAAGCGCTGGTAGGACAGCCGGACAGGATTCCGGATGTATTCCGGGATCACACCCTCTTCTCCTACCATTTCCTCGCCCCCGGCAAGCCCATGATGGAGATGATCGAAAATCAGGTCTATTTGACGCAGGGTGCCTATGCCAAGGTGATCGGCCATAGTGAGGGACAACTGGCCGTCTGTGAAGGACTGCACTACGCCTTAGTGGCACTGCACATACAGCTCCAGACGGCATCCGCCTATGAAATGCTGGGCAAGCGGGATCAGGCACGCTCCTTGCTGACGCAGGCGCTGCGCAGTGCCATGCCCGATGGTCTCCTGCTCCCCTTTGTTGAAAACTGGCACTATCTGCAGGATGTGCTGCCCACCTGCGCAGATACAGCGTCCGCTGATTTTGTGGCACGTGTCCACGCCCTGGGCGCGGCATATGTCTCACGCTGCAACGCCGTGCGGACAGCAGGTGCTTACCCTGCCGCGCTCCGCCCTCTGACGGAGCGGGAGCGTGAAATTGCTGAGCTGATGACCCATCGCCTCACCAACCGGGAGATCGGCGAAAAGCTGTTTCTCTCCGAGGGCAGCGTCAAGCAGTATATCAACCAGATCTACGCCAAACTCCACATTGAGGGCGACACCCGCACAAAACGCCAGCAGCTGCTGACGCTGCTCAACCCCAACTCCTAACCTTTGGTTAATATCATTTTCAGATGATCCACTGTACAATGATTGGTACGGTGGATCATTTTACGTTTCAACGCACCGGGAAAGGAGGGCGCTTAATTTGAATCGGAAATATATTGCCGCCGTCAAACCGCTTCCCGCTCACGTCCTGCAGGTAGACTTCGTATCCGGCAGCCGCCTGCTGCTTGATATGAAGCCCTATCTGGATAAGCTGCGCTTTCGTCCCCTGACTGATCCACAACTGTGGAACAGTGCTGTGACCAACGGCATTTTTGTCCGTTTCGGCAATGTGGAGCTGAGCCACGACGAGCTGTTCGCTATGGCAGAGCAGGAACCCTGATGCAAAAAGACTAAAGGAGAGAATAAATATGAAACACTGGAGAAAGTATCTGGCTTTCATGCTGGCACTGGTCATGTGCCTGACTCTGGCCGCCTGCGGCGGCGACAGCGGAACCAATGATGACTACGGTGATGACGGATCGAGCGATGCCCCGGGATCCTTTGAAGGCATGGTGAAGGATCCGCAGCTTCTGGTGGATTACGGTATGTACCGCGGCATCTGGTCCGGTGAGGACGGCAGCCAGCTGGTGGTGGCGATGAACGACAGCGATGACGAGATGCGCTATGCCCTGTATGATGTCAATGAAGAACTGACCGCCAGCGGCTATATTCAGATGGTGCAGGAGTACAGCGCCGACTATTTCTATAACGAACATGACGGCGTGGCGCACCACAGCTGGTTCGGCGAGGACGGCACCCTGTATGTGGATACCTTTGGTACCTTCGTTTATGTCAGCGCTGTGGACAGCGGCGAAAGCGGCAGCAGTGACGGGGCAAATGACGAATATGCCTTCCTGGCAGGCACCTGGTACCTCGATGCTGAGGCCGGCGCCGAGAGCATCATCGAGATCGACGAGTACGGCAACTGGTCGCTGTTTGAACGTCCCGGCGGTGATGGCGACCCCACCGAGGTGGACTGTGGCACCATCCAAGTGAACCCCGACAGCGAGGATCAGTATTTTGCCGTTTCCACCGCGTTTGACGATGTGGTCTACGACCTGACCGTCGTTGGCGACAGCGTGATGTACTGGGGCGGCGAGAACGACTATTACGCGAAGATGGCGTGAGCCGTGTGGAAAGGAGCAGAGCATGAAAAAGTTTTTGGCCTTGATGGCGGCGCTGGCGCTGTGCCTGAGCCTGACCGCCTGCGGCGGTGATCAGAACGAAGACCCCAACGATGTGGTG
>CAKTMQ010000130.1 GCA_934573945.1 uncultured Oscillospiraceae bacterium
GACAAGGCCTATGGCCGCGCCCGGCGGCTGTGCGAGAAGCTGAAGGAGAACATCCCCCGCCAGCTGTTTGAAGTGCCTATCCAGGCCGCCATCGGCGGGCGGATCATCGCCCGGGAGACGGTGAAGGCCATGCGGAAGGACGTGCTGGCCAAGTGCTACGGCGGCGACATCACGCGAAAGAAGAAGCTGCTGGAGAAGCAGAAGGAGGGCAAAAAGAAGATGCGCAATCTGGGCACGGTGCAGGTGCCCACGGAGGCGTTCATGGCCGTCCTCAAGCTGGACAGTGAGTGAGACAGATGAAAAAGAACCGCCGGATGGCGGTTCTTTTTCATGTGAGGGCGCATAGGGAGGGGGTATGGATTGCCACGGGCGCAATGCGTCCTCGCAATGACAGAGTAGGGGCGTCCGCCCCTACGAACAGGTACAAGGGGTGCGGATGAGGGACGGCGGGGCGATGTGGGCATCGCTCCCTGTGAAAGGACAAGATGCAAGGCCGCGTTAGGGCGGACAACCGCAAGAAGTACGTTCGTGCAGCGTCGCTTTGCGCCGCAATGCAAGTGCCCCTGAGGACTCCCCTGAACGGCAGAGACAGTTTTTTGACAATCGAAAGAGCGGATCGGCTTTGCCGATCCGCTCTTTATAGCTATATCCGTTTATTACCGCACCATCGTCCGGTCGATGTCCGCCAGCGTGTGGGCGCCGCACATGGCCATGGTGTCGGCCAGCTCCGCCTGCAGCTTGCTCACCAGCACGGCAGGGCCTTCCATACCGCCGCCGTAGACCATGTTCACGAAGGGACGGGCGACCAGCACCGCTCTGGCACCCAGCGCCAGTGCCTTGAACACGTCCATACCGGTACGGATGCCGCCGTCCACCAGCACCATCACGTCCTTGCCAACGGCATCCACGATCTCCGGCAGCACCTCTGCCGTAGCGGGACACTGATCCAGCACGCGGCCGCCGTGATTGGAGACCACGATGGCCTTGGCACCGGCCTTTACGGCCTTCTCCGCGCCCTTTACCGTCATGATGCCCTTCAGGATAAAGGGTACGCCTGCGTAGTCGGCCATCTCCTTCAGCTGCTCCACCGTCTTGCTGCCGGCAGGAGGCGTCAGATTCTTCAGGAAGGGCAGACCCGCGCCGTCAATATCCATGGCGATGGCCCACGCGCCGCACTTTTTGGCCATGTCCATCTTCTGCATCACCAGCTCCTGATTCCAGGGCTTGATGGTGGTAACGCCCGCGCCGTGGTTCTCCGCAATGGCTTTCACCGCGCCCTCCATCACAGCGGGGTTGGTGCCGTCTCCGGTAAAGGCCAGAATACCGGCCTTGGCACAGGCGGAGACCAGAATATCATTATACGTCAGATCATCATGCTTGTCGCCATAGTGCAGCTGCATGGCGCCCACGGGGCCGGCCATGACCGGCAGCGCCAGCTTGTGGCCGAAGAAATCAAAGGTGGTATCCGCCGAGCCGTTCTCGCAGATGGTGTCCATATTGACACACAGCTCCTGCCACTTCTGGTAGTTGCGGATAAAGCCGGTGCCCAGTCCCTTGGCGCCGGGGCCGGGGACGGTATTCTTACAGGCCAGTCCGTTGCAGATCTTGCAGGACTTGCAGTAAGGTCCGATCTGATCGCGGGAGCGGTCAAGGATCTCCTGATATGTCATGTCTCATTCCTCACTTTCAAATCGCCGCGAGGGCGTGGGTATGGCATATCATATCACGATTTGGGAAATATGCAAGAACTTTTCCCGCTTTTTTCGTCAGAATATTCAACAAAAATCTCAGCCGACCCAGCCCATCAGCTGCAGAAAGCTCCACACCAGCTTGCAGCCGTAGAAGATGATGATAACGCCGCAGACCTTGTTGATGATGTTGAGGATCTTGTCGGTAAACCGGGCACTGAACAGGGAGATGATGGTGGAGATGCCCAGAAACCACAGCACCGACGCACTGGCAAAACCGCAGATAAAGAAGGTGTCGCTGCCGGCAGGCAGGCTGGCGCGGAACGCGCCCAGCATCATGGTGCCGTCGATGATGGCCTGGGGGTTGAACCAGGTCACCACGCAGGCCGAGGAGATCGCTTTCCAGATGGGTACATTCACATCCCGGCCGCCCTCCATGCTGGCCTTCGACCGCAGCAGTCCGATACCGATCCAGATGACGATCAGGCTGCCGATGCCCAGAACCACCTTCTGCAGCCAGGGCAGCGCCTGCATCAGTGCGCCCACGCCCAGGAAGCAGGCCAGTCCCAGCGTGATGTCGAAAAAGATCACGATCAGCGCCGTGAGATAGACGCGGCTGCGCTTTTGGGTCAGCGCCGTGTTGATGACAAACAGATTTTGCAGCCCAATAGGGGCGACATAGGCCAGACCCATGGTCAGACCCTGTAAGTAAATGTTCATATTCGCTATTTACTCCTTTTTTCTTACCTGCTATAATCATAGCACGGCAGGAGAAAAAAGCAAGAACGCAGATTCCTGTGACAAGGTCAGGAGGAGCTTACCATGTCCCAAACCCATTACGAATGTCCCTGTATGGAGAAATGCCCGCTGCACTACGCCATGAGCATCATCGGCGGCAAGTGGAAGGTGCAGATCGTCTGCGCCCTGACCAACGCCGGGCAGCTGCGGTACAACGCGCTGCGCGCCAAGCTGGACGGCATCAGCAACACGGTGCTGGCGGCGGCGCTGCGGGAACTGGAGGCCGATGGGCTGGTGGTGCGCACCGTCTATCCGGAGGCGCCGGTGCGGGTGGAGTACAGCCCTACCGACGACTGCCGCGCACTGCTGCCGATCTTGGAGCAGCTGAGCGACTGGGCAGAGGCCAGAATGACGCGGGGGGAGCAAAACCTTTAATCGGAAACAGGGATGTGGCTTTATGAGCAGACTGCGCGACCTGCGAAAAGAGCGGGGCTTTACACAGATCAAGATGCAGATGCTGACCGGCATCGACCAGAGTGCCTATTCAAAAATTGAGCGCGGAGAACGATATATGAGCTTTGAACAATGCCGTCGTGCGGCGCTGGCGCTGAACACCAGCATGGATTATCTGGCGGGGTTGACGGATGAAAAGCAGCCCTATCCGCGCAGTAACAACAAGACCTGAACAAGATAAAGAACGCTCTGCGGCAATTCAATGCCGCAGAGCGTTCTTTTGCGTTTTTATTGCTTGGTATCATCCTGTGCCGTGTCCGCATCGGACGGCTTTTCCGCGTCCGGCTGCGTCTCGGTGGGAGCGTCCTGCGCCGGGGCATCCGGTTTTGCGTCGAAGTCCGGCATGGGGATGGGCTGGGACACGATGTTGATGTGCTTGGCGGGCGCTTCGATCACATCCGGCACGCTGGGGCGGAACAGCTTCTGCTCCGGCTCCTTGGTGGCGCCGTAGTTGTCCACCGTCTCGGGGTCGCGGCCCTCGATGATGGCCATCATCTCCTGACCGGTGATGGTCTCCTTCTTCAGCAGATAGGCGGCGATCTTGTCCAGCAGCTCCCGGTTGTCCCGCAGGAGCTGCTTGGCCTCCTCATGGCACTGGCGGATGATCTTGATGGTCTCACGATCCGCCGCAGCGTAGGTCTCCTGAGCGCAGGTCATGGAGTAGCTGCCGTCCAGATACTGGCTCTGGATGGTGCCCAGCGCCATCATATCGAATTCGTCGCACATACCGAACCGCGCCACCAGATTCCGCGCCATCTCCGTGGCGCGCTCGATGTCGTTGGCCGCGCCGGAGGTCATGGTGCTGCACACGATCTCCTCGCTGGAACGGCCTGCCAGCAGCGTGCGGATCTCCGCCAGAATGTCCTCCTTGGACATGAGGAATTTCTCCTCCTCCGGCAGGTGCAGGGTGTAGCCCAGTGCGCCCTGGGTATGGGGCACGATGGTGATCTTGCTGACGGGCTGGGCGTTCTTCTGCTTGGCAGCCACCAGCGCGTGACCCACCTCGTGGTAGGCGATGATGCGCTTTTCCTCCTCGGTGATGACGGTGCCCTTCTTTTC
>CAKTMQ010000131.1 GCA_934573945.1 uncultured Oscillospiraceae bacterium
CCCACGGTGGGATGGCGCTTGCCGCTGCTGTGGGCACGGCCGCCCCGGGGACTGAGGGCGCCCAGGGTCACGCCCTGATACAGCTTCACATGGTCGCCGATGACGGTAGTCTCGCCCACCACGATGCCGGTGCCGTGGTCGATGAAGAAATAGCTGCCGATCTGGGCGCCGGGGTGGATGTCGATACCGGTGCGGCTGTGGGCGTACTCGGTCATCATGCGGGGGATGGTGGGCACATGGCGCAGATACAGCTCGTGGCTGACCCGATAGGCAAAGATGGCAAACAGACCGGGATAGGCCAGCACCACTTCCTCCCGGTTCTGTGCCGCCGGGTCACCGTCAAAGATGGCATCCACATCTGTCAGCAGCAGGCGCTGGATCCGGGGCAGCTGGCACACCACGTCCCGGGCGATGCCGGGGGCGGCGGCCTCCCGCTCCGGCGGCAGCGCCAGCGCGATCTGGGTGGACAGGCCGGTCTCAATGCGCTCCATCAGCAGCGCCGCATAATCCGCCGCAGCCAGTGTCATCAGCGCCGGGTCGCCGAAATAGGCGGGGAACAGCAGCTGACGCATCTCTTTCAGGAGCGCGATGATGGCCTTGCGTTCCGGCAGGCGCAGACGTCTGCCATACATGGGGATGTCCGCGTGCTCCATAGTGGCGGCCATCTCACTGGCCGCAGTGTGAATATGATCCTCGTACACAGCTTATTCCTCCGACCACAGGGGTGTGGACAGGTAGCGGCTGCCGTCATCCGGCAGCAGCGCCACGATGGTTTTTCCCTTATTTTCCGGACGGCGTGCCAGCTCGTCAGCCGCCCACAGCGCCGCACCGGAGGTAATACCGGCCATAATGCCCTCGGTATGCGCCAGCAGCCGGCCGGTGCGGTAGGCGTCCTCCTCGGTGACGGTGATGATCTCATCCACCACGGAGGCGTCGTAGTTCCCGGGCACGAAGTTGGCGCCGATGCCCTGCAGGCCGTGGGCACCCGCGTGTCCCTGGGACAGCAGCGGCGAGGAGGCCGGTTCCACCGCCACGATACGGACGCCGGCGTTCTGCTCCTTCAGGTAGCGCCCCACGCCGCTGACGGTGCCGCCGGTGCCGACACCGGCCACGAAGATGTCCACATGGCCGTCGGTATCACGCCAGATCTCGGGGCCGGTGGTCTTATAGTGGGCGCTGGGGTTGGCGGGGTTGTCAAACTGGCCGGGAATGAAGCTGCCGGGGATCTCCGCCGCCAGCTCCTCGGCCTTGGCCACGGCGCCGGTCATGCCGCCGGACTCCACCAGCACCAGCTCCGCACCATAGGCTTTCAGCAGGGCACGGCGCTCGGTACTCATGCTGGCTGGCATAGTGAGGATCACCCGGTAGCCCCGGGGCACCGCCACGGCCGCCAGACCGATGCCGGTATTGCCGGAGGTGGGCTCGATCACCGTACCGCCGGGCTGCAGCGCACCGGAGGCCTCCGCCTGACGCAGCATCTCCAGCGCGACGCGATCCTTGGCGCTGCCGGCAGGGTTGCTGCGCTCCAGCTTCACCAGGATCGTGGCTTCCAGGCCGCGGCGGGCTGCATAATTGTCCACAGCCAGCAGCGGCGTATTGCCTACCAGCTCCGCGACAGAATGATATACGTTCATAATGACCGTCCTTTCGTTTGGTAACAATGCATTATATGTACAAAAAAACAGAGGGTGTATGGAACCATACACCCTCTGCGAAATAACACAGATGCCGCGCCGTTATGCGGCGCAAGCGTAAAACGCATGATCCCTGTACGCGCACTCGACTGTGCCCATGCAACACATGGACAGACAGTAGCAACAGTTCGCGCAGAAAATCATACGTCAGATCTCCTTTTTCAGCCTACCAGTAGTATAGGCTTATAAGTGCGTCCTGTCTATGGGCAGGACGCACAAAATCAAAACGGCAAGCGCCGAAAAATACAGCGATCAGGACAAAGGACAGGCGTCCTCCCGGGCTACATAGAACAGCGCCAGCGCGCCGGGTCCCACATGGCTGCCGGTGACCGGCTCATAATCCACCACCATGATCCGCGCCTTGGGATCCACATTCTGCAGCTGTGCCGCCAGCTCCAGCGCCTCCTGGCGGCAGCCGGCATGAGCAATGCCCACCGGCCAGTGGCCGGATACTTCGGCATTGGCGGCAAAATTCTCCGCCAGCGCGCGAACGGCACGCTTGCGCCCCTGCACCTTGCTGAACACCACGATCCGCCCCGCCGCGTCACCCTTGAGCAGTGGCTTGATCCGCAGCGCCGTACCAACAGCAGCGGCCACGCCGGAGACACGGCCGCCGCGGCGCAGGTGCATCAGGTCGTCCACCGTGAACACCTGTCGCACCCGGGGGCGCAGCGCCGTCAGCTCACGGACAGTCTCATCCAGCGTAAAGCCTGCCTCCCGGCAAGTGGCACCGTAGAGCACCTGAATACCCTCACCCAGCGAGGCGGCGCGGGTATCAAATACTACCAGACGTCGCTGGGGATACTCCTGCCGCAGCTCACGGGCGGCGATCACAGCGGACTGGTACGCGCCGCTGATGCCGGAGGACATACCGATGTGCAGCACGTCCTGTCCCGCGGAGAGCAGCGGCTCCCACACCTGGCGGTACTGATCCATGGTGACCATGGAGGTGGTGACCGGCGTGGTGCGCAGCTTCTCATAGTAGGCGTCACCATCAAAGGCGGTGATGTCCAGGCACTGGTGCTCCTCATCGTCTGCAATATAGGAAAACGGCAGCAGCGGCAGCTGGTGCCACTGCAGCTCGGCAGTGGGCAGATTGGCCGACGTGTCAGTGGTAATCACAAAGGACATGATGAATACCTCTCTTAAATCTTGTGATGCATATTATTATATATGCTTTTCGGAGCGTGTCAATAGGCGTTGTGCATTTGACTTGTCATTTTTCATAGTATGTGCTATAATTTGTATTGATACTACATTCCGTCGGTACAAACCACCGGCAAGGGGGAGAAAACAATGAATGAAAAATACGATTCCCGGCTGGTGGCCGGCAAACTGCGGCGCTGGAGCCATTACCTGCGCCACTATCAGCTGCCCACCTGGGAACAGATCCCCACGCTGGGGCTGTATATGGATCAGGTGCTGACACTGCTGAGCCGCTATCTGCCCTTCCTGCCCAGGAAGGTGAAGGAGGAGCAGATCATCACCACCAGCGCCATCAACAATTATGTCCGGATGAAGCTGATGCCCGCACCGGAGAAGAAGAAATACAACCGCATCCACATCGCCTATCTCATCATGATCTGTGCCCTGAAGCAGAGCCTGACCATGTCGGAGATCCAGCGGATCCTGCCCAACGGGCTGACGGAGGAGGAGGTCAAAACCACCTACGAAGCCTTCATCCGGCAGTACGCCGATTCGGCGCAGATCTTTATCTCCATGGTGGAGAGCATGGCCGCAAAGCTGCTGGCCGCAGAAAGCGCCGACGAGGCGGATGTGAACAGCTTTGTGCTGTCTACCGCGGTGATGACCAACTTCTCCCGGCTGCTGACCACCAAGCTGCTGGATCTGCAGGACTGTCCCTATTCCGAGGAGGCGGTGGCGCTGCGCCAGCCGGAGCTGTAAAGCACCTTCGGCAGATCAAAAGAGATCGCCGTGCCAGTCTGCGGACTGGCGCGCAATGACAGGGTTTTCAACAAGTTGAAAAATGCCGCAGCCACAGGCTGCGGTATTTTTACGGTCTCACTTCGTATGGAAATACAGGATGCCCAGAGTGCGGGGGCCGCAGTGGCTGGACACCGTGCAGCCGGCGCGGGTATGGAGCACCTCCTCAAAGGGCTGATAGCTCCGCACGGCGGCGGCCACCTCCGCCACCTCTTCCTCACTGAATCCGCCGGACTCGGTGATAAAGATACGGCGGGTGTCGATGTCGTCCCGTCCCTCCAGACGCTCCTTCACGTAC
>CAKTMQ010000132.1 GCA_934573945.1 uncultured Oscillospiraceae bacterium
ATACCGTGCTATGCACCATCGTGGCCGACAGCGGCTCCACGCCCCGCGGCAAGGGTGCCCAGATGCTGGTGGGCGCGGACGGCCTGCTGAACGGCACCATCGGCGGCGGTGCGGTGGAGGGCGGCGCGATCCGGCTGGCGCAGGAGCTGCTGCCCCAGCGGCGCTCCGTCGTGCACGAGTACAAGCTCCACCACAATGAGACGGAGGACATCGGCATGGTCTGCGGCGGCGATGTGACGGTGCATCTGCAATTCGTGGCCGCCGACGATGAGGCGTGGCAGGCACTGGCGAAGGAGACGCTGCAGCGTATCGCCATGCGCCGCAGCGGCGTGCTGGTGCTGGCGCTGGACGGCTCGGCGCCGGTGCTGGCGGATGAGCCGGTGACGGACGGCGCCCATGTCTCCCTTCCCCTGCCCATCGGTGAGCGCGCCATTCTCTTCGGCGCGGGGCACTGCTCACTGGCACTGTGCCCGCTGCTGACCACGGTGGGCTTCCGGGTCACGGTGGTGGATGACCGCCCCGAGCTGGTGACGGAGGCGCGATTCCCCACGGCGGATCATCTGCTGTGCTGTGATCTGGATCATCTGCCATTCACGCTGAACGAGGAGGATTACGCGGTGGTGATGACCAACGGTCATAGCCACGATTTCACCGTGCAGGAGCAGATCCTGCGGGGCAAGTACGCCTACATCGGCGTCATCGGCTCCCGTGCCAAGACGGCCAGTGTCAATGCGCGGCTGCGGCAGGCGGGGATCGGCGAGGCGGCCATTGCCAGCGTTCATACCCCTATCGGCACCGCCATCAAGGCGGTGACGCCGGAGGAGATCGCCGTGTCCATTGCCGGCGAGATGATCTGCGTGCGGGCTACCCGGCGTGAGAACGCCGGCGTGCGGCTCCACGGATGCCCCATGCACTGATATGACGCGGCATCTGTTTTTGACCGGCGCCAAGGGCGTCGGAAAGTCCACGCTGATGCGGCAGCTGCTGGCGGAGGAGACGGAGCCGGTGGGCGGCTTCTTTACCCAGAAGGAGAACGGCGCCATCTATCTGCGCCGTCCGTCCCAGCCGCTGTCGCAGGAGCAGTTCCTCTTCTATTGCGGACAGGGCGGCGATCCGGCGCGGTTTGATACGCTGGGCTGCGCCGCGCTGGCGCAGACGGCGGGCTGCGGTCTGCTGGTGATGGACGAGCTTGGCCCCCACGAGGCGGCGGCTGCGGCCTTTCAGGCGGCGGTGTTCCGCACGCTGGACGGAGAGCTTCCGGTGCTGGGTGTGCTGCAGCAGACACACAGCGACTTTCTGCAGCGCGTGGCGGCACATCCTGAGGTGACGGTACTGACGGTCACGGCGGAAAACCGGGATACGCTGGCGGCGCAGCTGTTCGCCTGGCGGCAAAGCGTAAAATGATCATAAAAAGCAGCCGGTGCTCAGAGAGCACCGGCTGTCTGGTTTGCCAAAGCAGCTTCACAGAATTCGCCGCCCGCAGGCGGCAGGTGTGGAATTTGTTCGCCTGCGGCGAACAAATTATGCGCGCAGCAGGCTGCAGGCCTTTTGTCGAAAAATCCGTAGAATTTTTGACAGGCTCATATAAATACCTGAATCCCCTTGATGTTGTACAGCTCTGTGCGGATGTCCTCCAGCAGCAGCTGCGCCGCGTCACTGAGGGGCTCGCCCCGCCGCTTTACCAGCGAGGAGACCCGCGCCGGCGGTGGATCGGTGAGGCGGCAGATCCGCGCCTTGCCGCTGCGCTCCAGCGCCTGAGCGGCCATTACCGGTACCACCGCCCACAGCATCTCGCTGCCGATGAAGGTGTCCACCACCTGCATGGAGTCGGCGTACAGCAGCGGTTTGGCCGTCAGGCCGAACCAGTGATCCCGCCAGTCCTGGGTGGCCTTGCGCCAGGAGACCACGATCTCGTTCTCCGGATCCAGCTCCCGGGGTGAGATCACGTCGCCGTAGGGGCTGTCCGGGGAGCAGGCCACGAAGGATTCCTCGCTGCACAGCGGCGTGATCTCCAGCTGGGGCTGGTGAAAGAGGTCACCGTCCAGCAGCGCCATCTCCAGGTCGCCTCTGGCCACAGTCTGGGCACCATCGTAGCCGTCGCCACGCAGCGTCTGCACCCACAGTGCCACCGGCAGCTTCCGCCGGAGGAAGCGGCGATAGGCCGCCGGCAGGATATACTGGTTGGTGGAAAACACCGCGCCGATCCGCAGATATTGCTGGGCAGCCACCTCCGCCACGCTGCGGGTCTCGTCCAGCAGCGCCTGCCAGCGGTAGGCCAGCGGGAGAAAGTGTTCTCCGGCCTCGGTCAGCTCGATGTGGCGTATGCCCTTGCCCCGGCGGAACAGCTGCGCACCAACCTCCGCCTCCAGCGCCTGAATGCGGTTGCTGAGGGTGGGCTGGGTGATGAACAGCGCTTCGGCGGCAGCCGTCAGCGTACCGTGCTCCAATACAGCCCAGAAGGTCTCCATATCGGTGTCGTTCACGGCATACGCCCCTTTTCTTGTAAATTATAAATTTCGCTTATATTATATAGGGATTTTATCCGTTTTACAAGAGGCAAAAAATGTGGTAGGTTATATATGCAACAAGCGAAGCGGTTCCCAACGGCGAACACCGGCTGCTGAGCTGTTTCGTGAGGATAATGCCAACCCCAATTTCTTTCTTATTTTCTCTCTTTGTTCCTGCATCCCTGTCAGAAAAAGACCGGATCCCCATCCGGTCTTTTTCTCATGCCAAAAAGCAGTATCCAACCCAAAAGGGAGACGGCAGAGCCGTCTCCCTTAATAATATGCAGCGATCAATCCTGGGTCTCGATGATGCCGTAGCCGCCGTTGTTGCGGCGATACACCACGCAGATCACACCATCGGCCACATTGCGGAATACGTAGAAGGAATGATCCAGCAGGTTCATCTGCAGGATGGCCTCGTCGATGGTCATGGGCTTGACGGTGAAGTGCTTGGTACGCACCACATGGAACTCGTCCTCCTCTTCCACCTGGAACTCGGGGACTTCCGGCTCCATCACCTCAGGCCGCAGATTCTTGGCCAAACGGGTCTTGTTCTTGCGGATACGGCGCTCGATAAAGCTGACAGCGCCGTCGATGGCACCGCGCATATCACCGTCGGGATCCTCCGCCTGTGCGCGGAACAGCGTGCCGTTGGCAGCGCGTACTGTCAATTCTACAGAGCAGCGGGTCTTTTTCTCCACAGCAAAGGTCACAAATGCGTCCGCTTCCTCCGCGAAGTATCGGTCGAGCTTGCTGATCTTCTTCTCGGCATACTCCTTGATGGAGTCGTTCAGCGCGATTTTTTTGCAGGCGAATGTGAACTTCATATCGGTTGCTCCTTTCTTGGGGTACGGAACACAGGGTCGGGGAGGTATTTCCCCTCATCCTTATGGGGATTATAGCACATTCGCCCGGATTTGAAAAGAGGGGACAAGACGATTTATGAAAAGTTCACAAAAAGGATGCAATTTTTGAGCGATTCGACGGAGGACGTCAGAGTTGCCGAAAAAGCGACAAAACCTCCTATGGACAAGACGGGACAAAAAGGTGTACCATACGGATGGAGGCTTTCCAATATCCCACCCGCTTGAGCCGCGCCCCGGAACGGGGTGCGGCTCCCTTTTATGCTTCGATGGAAACAGGGAGACGGCTTATGCCGTCTCCCTGTTTGGTTATTGCTCTGTCAGCTTCCGACTGACACCGCCGTTGAGCTTCACCGCGCCATAGAGGTTCTTGGCCGAGCAGCCCGCCCGGCCGCCGCCGGCACAGGCGCAGGCACAGGCACAGGCGCAGCTGCTGGCGCAGGCACAGTGGCTGCCGCCGCCGAAACCGCCGCCGCCAAAGCCGCCGCCCCGGCTGCCGCCGCCGAATCCACCGCCGCCGCTCTTGGGCGGGCGGGGGCGTAC
>CAKTMQ010000133.1 GCA_934573945.1 uncultured Oscillospiraceae bacterium
CGTTCCGGCGGGTCTCATCGTAGATCACGGCACAGACGGTGACGCCCAGCAGCATACCGGCGTTGCAGCCCAGACCGCTGCCGACGATGACAGCGAAAAAGACCCAGATACCCGGCAGCCCCACGGATTTGCCCACGACGTGGGGATAGATCAGGTTGCCCTCGATCTGCTGGAGGATGATAAGGAACACCACGAACCAGATGGCCTGCATGAAGGAAACCGGCAGGATCAGCAGCGCGCCCACAATGGCGCCGATCCAGGAACCGAGGATGGGGATCAGCGCGGTGACGCCTACCAGTACGGCGATCACAGGCGCATAGGGTAGGCGGAAGATTAGCATACCCACGAACACCAGCACGCCCAGGATCACGGCCTCGATGGTCTGGCCGGTGACGAACTGGGAGAAGGTACGGCTCACACGCCCCAGAAAAGACAGAAAAGTATCGACTTTGGCAGGGGGAAAGGTGACATACAGCAGCTTCTTCAGCTGCCGGGACAATGTTTCCTTCTGTGCCAGAATGTAGATGCAGAACACCACGCCCATCAGCAGGTTGACCACGGCGGACAGTACCGAGGTGGTGAGGTTCAGGGTGGTGTTCAGCAGGGCGGTGCCGCCCTTGGCCAGCAGATCCGTCACCTTAGTGAACAGATCGCTTTTGCCCAGATCGATCTCCGGCAGAGTGATGGCGTACTTTTCCAGAGAAGCCCGGAGGCTGTCATACTGCACGTCCAGCGTTTTGAAGTAGGCGGAGATGGTGTTGACCATTTCCACCACGGTGCTGCTCAGGCGGGGGATCACCACGAAGCAGACGGCGAAGATCACGCCCAGCACGATGATGAAGCTCAGCAGCAGGCACATGGGGCGGCGGAGCTTGTTGGCGAGGGTACTGTTTTTTCCATCGAACAGCTTTCGCCAGAGCCGCTCCAGCGGGTTGAGCAGCAGGTTCATGATGAAGGCCAGCACCAGCCCCACCAGAACGGGGGAGAGGATGTGTACCACACTGGTGAAAAAGTTGGTCAGCGTGGGGAAATGGTTGACCAGCCACCACATCAGCACGGCGGCGGCGATCACCAGCAGGATATTGCGGATGGTTTTCTTGTTGAGCTCCAGAGGATCCCCTTCTTTCATGGACATGGAATATGAGACTTAACAATACGATTATAGCATAAAAAGGGTAAAAATGGCGTGAAGCTTTTGTAAACAATGGAGATCGCTTACAGAGCGGCATCCAGCGCATTGGTCAGGCGGGCGAAGTCCTCCAGCGTCAGACATTCGCCGCGGACGGTGGGGGCAAGGCCGCAGCCGGTGACGATCTCTGTCAGCTGCTCCTTGGGCAGCTGATAGCCGGTCTGCAGAGAGTTGACCAGCGTTTTGCGCCGCAGGGCAAAGGCCGCCTTGACGGTGCGCCACAGGGCGGCTTCCGACACCACGTCCACCGGCGGGACTTGCCGCACAGGGCAGTGGATCACCGCCGAGGTCACCTTGGGCGCCGGCAGGAAGCAGGAGGCCGGCACCGTGAACAGCAGCTGCGGGTCGGTGTAGTACTGCATCAGCACCGTGAAGGCACCGTAGGCAGACGTGCCCGCCTGGGCGCAGATCCGCTGCGCCACCTCCTTCTGGATCAGGACGGTGAGGCTGTCAAAGCAGCGGCTCTCCACGCATTTGGTCAGCACCGGCGTGGTGATATTATAGGGGAGGTTGGCACAGAGAATGGGGCGCAGGCCGGAAAAATACCGCTGCACCACGTCGCGGAAGTCCAGCGCCATGGCGTCACCCTCCAGCAGCGTAAAGTTCTCCGCACCGGCCATGGTCTCCCGCAGCACCGGGTACAGACGGGCGTCCAGCTCCACGGAGACCACCCTGCCGGCGCGGCGCACCAGCTGCTGTGTCAGCGGACCGATGCCCGGGCCGATCTCCAGTACGCCGGTGTCCGGATCGGCGCCGCTGCTCTCGGCGATGTCCCGGGGCACCCAGCCCTCAATGAGAAAATTCTGCCCCATGGCCTTGGAAAAACGGAAGCCGTGGCGCTCCAACAGCGCCTGTATCTCGCGGCGGTCACACAGATCCATCGTTGTTTGCTCCTTATGCTTGGTGGGTCTACTATAGCAGAAAAGGGAGGCTTTGACAAGAGCAGCCCGATCATGCTTGACAGGTGGATCATGAAGTGGTACAATGCAGAAAAGTAAGAAAAGTTATACTTGTTGAACGAAGGAGATGAGCGCATGAAGGGAAGCAGACCTGACGAGCGGCACTATATGAGCTCCGTGAAGATCGGACCCAAGGGGCAGATCGTGATCCCCAAGGAGGCGCGGGAGATGTTCGGGCTGGAGCCGGGAGACACGCTGGTGCTGCTGGCGGACAAGAAGAGAGGGATCGCCCTGCAGACGGTGGAGAAGCTGAATCCACTGCTGCGGCAGGTGTTTGCCGGACTGCCGGAGGATGAGGAGGAGACGGAATGAATATGCTGGAGGTGCGGGGGCTGCAAAAGTGTTACCCCGCGTTTACCCTGCAGGAGGTATCCTTTGCAGTGCCCCAGGGAGCCATCGTGGGCTTTATCGGCCGCAACGGCGCGGGTAAGTCCACCACACTCAAGTCCATTCTGGGGCTGGTGCATCCCGATAGGGGACAGGTGCTGTTCCGGGGCGAGGATGTGCGGGAAAACGAGAAACGCTTCAAGGAAAATATCGGCGTGGTACTGGGCGGGATCGATTTTTATCCCAAAAAGAAGATCAGAGTCATCACCGATGTGACCCGCCGGTTTTATGACAACTGGGATGAGAAGAAGTACCGCCACTATTTGCAGCTGTTTGCCATCGACGAGGAGAAGCGGGTGGATCAGCTGTCCAGCGGTATGCGGGTGAAGTACCTGTTGGCGTTGGCGCTGAGCCATAACGCGGTGCTGCTGCTCCTGGATGAGCCCACCAGCGGACTGGATCCGGTGTCCAGAGATGAGCTGATGGAGCTGTTCCGCGCTATCGTGGCGGACGGGACGCGGAGCATCCTGTTCTCCACCCACATCACCTCCGATCTGGAGAAGTGCGCCACCCATATCACGTTTATCAAGGATGGTGCGATCTTCCACACCTCCGGGCTGGCGGATGTTTTGAAAACCTATGCCGACAGGGGTACGACACTGGAGGAGATCATTGTTTCTGTGGAGAGGAGGGCTTTGGATGAAGGCGCTGTTATATAAGCAATTCCGGCTGGTGTGCCATCCGATGACACTGGTGTTCTGTCTGTTTGGCGCCATGCTGCTGATTCCCAGCTACCCCTATACGGTGGCATTTTTCTATGTGATGCTGGGACTGTTTTTCAGCTTTATGCAGGGGCGGGAGCAGCGGGACGCGGACTTCTCCGCACTGCTGCCTATCCGCAAGCGGGATACTGTCCGGGCATCGGCGGCGTTCTGTACGGTAATCGAGCTGCTGTCACTGGTGATCGCAGTGCCGTTTGCCATGCTGGGTGCGCGGGTCAACCCGCAGGGCGGCAATCCGGTGGGGCTGGATGACAACGCGGCGCTGTTTGCGGCGGCACTGCTGCTGTACGGCGTGTTCAATCTGGTGTTCATGACGGCCTTTTACCGCAGCGGCTACAAAGCGGGCACCGCCTTCCTGAAGGCCATGATCCCGACGGCGCTGCTGATGCTGGTGTGTGAGGCGCTGCCCCATCTGCCCGGTCTGATGTGGCTCAACGACACCTCGGGGGAGGGCAATCTCCGGCAGCTGCCGCTGCTGGTGGTCTGCGGAGTACTCTATGGCGTGCTGACGCTGGCGGCTTACCGCCGGGGCGCGGCGCTGTATGAAAAGGTGGATCTGTGACAGCAACGACCGGCGTGAGCCGGTCGTTGCTTTATTAGATCATCCAGTAGGGAGGCTGAGGAGTTTGC
>CAKTMQ010000134.1 GCA_934573945.1 uncultured Oscillospiraceae bacterium
CTCCTCGGCCTCGGTCATCTTCAGCACCACACGGTCAGCAAGCGGTGTCAGCTTCATAGTTGGTTGCCTCCTTATATTTTTTATTCTTATCGAATACGAAATCAGCGTTAGCACTCAACATCTAGGAGTGCTAACGCTGATAATCATACCACACTTTTCCTGAATTTCAAGGGGAAAATGAAAAAATCATAAAAAATTCACAAACGGCACATCATCGGGCGGTGGCGTTGCAGGAGCAGCCGGCAGGGGCAAAGAAGTTCAGCTTCTTATCCGCCAGACGGATGGTCACATCGCTGCTGGTCATGCTTTCGCCGTCCAGACAGGTGACGATGTCCGGCTTTTCCGAGGTGATGCGGACGATCTTGGGTGTGGAACAGTGGGCGTACTCGGGGAACTTGTAGTATTCCCCCTTGGAGTAGGGGCCGACGAACCGCAGGAACGTGCGGCGGTTGACCTTCTTGACCACCAGTGTATTCAGCACACCGTCGTCCATGCGGGCTTCCGCCACCGGCATAAAGCCGCCGCCGTAGTAGCGCCCATTGCACACGGAGACCAGCGACCAGTCGCCCTCTATGGCGGCGCCGTCCAGCTCCACCGTCCAGTGAGAGGCGATGCCCTTGAACAGGAAGTTTACTGCCAGCGAATAGATATAGCTGCCCTTGCCGTCCAGCAGGGGGCTTTCGCTGTATTTATGTACATCGGCGGCCACACGGGCGTCGATGCCGGAACAGGCGATGGTCAGAGCGATGCGCCCATTGACGTCGATGACGTCCATGGGGAACTGTGAGCCGTTCCACAGGTTTTCCGCGTCCTCAAACAGTGCCGCACCGTCACCGAAATTCTTCAGAAAGTCGTTGCCGGTGCCTACCGGGATCACGGTCATGGCGGCGTTGTCGTAACCGAAGATGCCATTGGCTACCTCGTTGGCCGTGCCGTCGCCGCCGCAGGCATAGAACCGCAGCTCTTCGCCGCTTTCGCACAGGCGCTGTGCCAGTTCAGTGGCGTGCCCCTGCTTTTTGGTCAGCACACACTGCACGTCCAGATTGTGCTTCTTACGCAGATCCTCCGCCATGTCATAGATGTGCTGCCGGCTGTCATGCTTGCCGGCGTTCGGATTGATAATAAAAACGTGCCTCACAGCCATATCCCCTCCGCAGAACGTTTTTTCTTTATTGTACCAGCGCCGTGAAAAATATCATGAACAAATCATAAACTTTGCGGTTTGAAAACCCCATATCGTGTGCTTTCCTCGTTCAGACCTTTCCGTACATAAACACATCACACTTGATCATGCCGTTGTACAGCTTCCGCTTTTTGGCGGCGGTCTGGCCGAAAGTGCGCTCAAACTCCGTGTGGCTGGACAGCACCAGCGTCCGCCAGCCCTCCGGCAGCTGCCGCCATACCCGGCCGAATTCCCGGTACAGTGCCTCGGCCTCCTGCTTTTCCAGCAAACGCTGGCCGTAGGGTGGATTTGTCACCAGCTGGCCGTATTGACTGTTCCGGCGGAAGGTGCGCATATCAGCTGTCTCGAAGCGGATGTCCGACGCCACGCCGGCCTTGTGGGCATTGCTGCGGGCGATGGCCACCGCCTGAGGATCCACATCGCCGCCCCAGATATCATAGGTGCCGTGGAACTCCTTGTCCTGCGCTTCGTCTCTGGCCTGTTGCCAGCTGTCACCGGGGATGAAGCCCCAGCTCTGGGCATCGAAGGCGCGCTGCAGTCCCGGTGCCCGGTTGCGGGCGATGAGAGCGGCTTCGATGGGGATGGTACCGCTGCCGCAGAAGGGGTCGCAGAAGGGATCCCGCCCCCGATAGCGTGCGAGCTGCACCAGCGCGGCCGCCAGTGTCTCCCGCAGAGGAGCTTCCACACCCACGGCGCGGTAGCCACGCTTGTACAGCCCCTCGCCGCTGGTGTCCAGCGTCAGCAGCACCATGTCCTTGAAGATGGAAAAGCGCACCTGATACTTGACGCCGCTCTCCGGGAACTGCTCCAGATGATAGGCGGCCTTGAGCCGCTCCACCATGGCCTTTTTGATGATGCTCTGGCAGGCGGGCACCGCGTGGAGCTGGGAGGAGATGGAGTAGCCCTTTACGGGAAACGCCGCGTCACGGGGCAGATAGTCCTCCCACGCCACGGCGCGGGTGCCCTGAAACAACGCCTCAAAGCTGCGGGCAGGGAACTGCGCCAGCACCAGCATCACCCGGGCGCCGCAGCGCAGATTGATATTCAGCCGCGCACAGTCGGCCAGCGTGCCGCGGCACAGGATGCGGCCGTTCTCCGCCTGCACATCCTGCAGACCCAGACGGCGCGTCTCATCCGCCACCAGCTTTTCCAACCCCAGCAGGCAGGGGATCACATATGTATTATACATCGCGTTACCTCTATTATATCAATGGTCATACAAATACAGTATATCGAATTTCGGCGGAAAGCGCAAGGTGGCCGGCGAAAAAATAATAGTGGAAGAACGGAACCGTTTCGTGTATACTAATAAGCAAGCCCACTGCGGCGGAAAACCGCCGTGTAAACTTCAGGTTGCGCGGGAAGATCGGGGAAAAATCCAAAATGCAACCTGCGCTTGCTGGACATTCACCGGGAATATGATACCATGAGAGCGAAAAGGAACGGAGGGGAACAGAGATGGCGTTTGGAGATCGGCTGCAGGAGGTGCGCCGCCGCAACGGCCTGACACAGGAGCAGTTTGCCGAGGCGCTGCAGGTGTCCCGCCAGGCGGTGAGCCGGTGGGAGTCCGGCCGGAGCTACCCGGAGATGGACAAGATCGTCTATATCTGCAACCGCTACGGTGTGCCCATTTCGGAGCTGTTTGCCGAGGAGGTGCCGCCGCTGCCGGATAGCGCTGCGGCACAGCCGTCCAGGGAGACGGAGCAGTTGCCTCAGAGCAGTCTCTTTGCCTCACTGGATTCCTTTATTACAAACCTGTCACCGAGAAGCAAATGGATCGGCGCAGGCATTCTGGGCGGCGTGGCACTGTTGGCGCTGCTCATCGGCCTGTGCCTGAAAGGAGGAAGCGGAGATATGTCAACGATCATCTGGATCGCCGCCATCGTGATCTTCGGCGTGGTGGAAGCAGCCACTGTGGGGCTGGTGTCTATCTGGTTTGTCATCGGCAGCGTGGCTGGGCTCATCACCGCCGTACTGGGCGGCATGATCTGGCTGCAGGTGGTGATGTTCTTCATCGTGTCCATCGCGGCGCTGATCGCCACCCGGCCGCTGGTGCGGAAGCTGGCGAAGAAGGGCGAGGTGGCCACCAATGCAGACCGTGTGCTGGGCGGTACCGCCCGGGTCACGGAAACCATCGACAACACGGTGCCCACCGGTGAGGTGTACATTGACGGAAAGACATGGACGGCGCGCAGCGAGTCCGGCGTGGTGATCCCGCCGGAGACATTGGTGCAGGTGCTCCGTCTGGAGGGCGTCAAGCTGTATGTGGACGTCCGAAAAGAAGCGTAAGCAAACCCAATTTACATATTTTTTAAGAGGAGGATAAGAAAATGGGAGGTTATATTGCAATTGGTGTGCTGGTAGTGCTGATCCTGATTCTGGTGGTCAGCAGCATCCACGTGGTGCAGCAGTCCAAGGCCTTTGTGGTGGAGCGGCTGGGCTCGTTCTCGGCGGTGTGGGGCAACGGCCTGCACTGGAAGTGGCCGTTTATCGAGCGCGTGGTCAAGAAGATCTCCTTGAAGGAGCAGGTGGCGGATTTCGATCCCCAGCCCGTCATCACCAAGGATAACGTCACCATGCAGATCGATACCGTGATCTATTTCCAGATCACCGATCCCAAGCTCTATACCTACGGCGTGGAGTACCCCATGAGCGCCATCGAGAACCTGACCGCCACCACGCTGCGTAACATCATCGGCGA
>CAKTMQ010000135.1 GCA_934573945.1 uncultured Oscillospiraceae bacterium
CTCCAATTGTTATTCGACGAAGAATCAAGTGATTCTTCTTGCGGAAGGCGGGAAATCTATTCTGATATGGCATGACAGAAAAGAACGTCGTCCATTAGGATGGCGTTCTCTTTTTTGTAAAAAACCGTCGCGTGCTGCACGGAAAAGGAGGGCGGGAAGGGCATCGCATGAAGCGTGAAGCAGAGTTGCCGCGGGAATGTACTGCGTGAGAGGACAACGTTTTGGGCGCGGAGGTTGTGGCGGGGATAAACCAGAATTGTTTCAGCAGAGGGAATATTAACAACTTCTTAACGAAATGAACGATGGACGGTAATGGGTAGTGTATCACACAAAATCTTCGGCATATCCGATAAATTGACAGATATATACATATTATACGAATGATTTCAAAGCGATTTTGTGCTATATGACAAATAACTGCCTGTTGAATCTGTCGAAAATGCGTGTTATAATAACGAAAAAATTGAAGAGCCGATGGGGTAAGCTTTTCAGAGGCGATATGCTTTCTTAACACATAATGAGACGCGGGAGGAGACGGTGTCTGCCGCGGAAGAGTGTTTTTTTGGCACAGCGAATGGAAGTCTGTTCTACTATTCGGAATGGAATGAGGTGCAGTCCGCATAGCGTGGACAAGCCGAAGGGTATATGGCAGGAAAGAGATTTTTGAAAGAATCCAGATCACTGCGGGAAAAGAGGTGACGAGAGTCAACGCATGGGATTTTTTTGTTCAATTGATGTTTGTTGTTTTACAGAAAGCATTAATCGGGAGGAATTATCATGAGTAAGGAAAAAACGCAAGGGAAGAAGAAGCTCAGTATCCCCGTGCAGCTGGCCATCGCGCTGGTGCTGGGTGTTGCCGCAGGCTTCATTCTCCGTGACAAGTGCGGCTATATTGCTTTTATCGGAACGCTGTTTGTACGTCTTCTGAAGATGTGTGTGTATCCTCTGGTATTGTTCAGCATCATCTCCGGCGTAGCCAACGTGGCCAACATCGGTAAGCTGAAGAAGATCGGCGGACAGTTCCTGCTGTATACATTTGTCAGCTCTCTGGCGGCAGGTCTGCTGGGCTGCCTGGCAATCACCATCACCGGCGTCGGCAAGGGTCTGGTTCTGCAGGAGACGGTGGACAGCAGCGTGCAGGAGATCAGCATGGTGGACTCCATTGTGCAATGGGTGCCTGATAACGCCTTTGCCGCTCTTTCCAACGGCTCGCTGGTACAGATCATCGTATTCGCCATCTTCTTTGGCACCATGGTTACGTTGCTGCGTCAGGATGAGGTCAACGTGGACATGGTGGCCAAGATCGTGGACGGCTGCAACTCCATCATGCAGAAGATGGTGGAAGTGGTCATGAAGGTAGCGCCTTACGGTGTGTTCTGCCTGATTGCCAATCTGGTCGGTACCACCGGCGTACAGAACCTGAAGGAGATCTTCACCATGGTGCTGACCATGTGGGGCGCCTGCCTGGTGCACATCTTCATCATTCTGCCGCTGCTCCTGCTGCTCATGGGCCGCGTCAGCCCCATCAAGTTCTACAAGAACGTGCTGCCCGCCATTCTGATGGCCTTCTGCACCCAGTCCAGCGCGGCTACCCTGCCTGTGACCATGGAGGTGTCCAAGGATAATAACGGTGTGCCCGACGAGGTGGTCAACCTCTGCGCCGCTCCCGCCGCTACCATCAACATGGATGGCGCTGCCATCGAGTACACCATCTACGTGCTGTTTGCGGCTCACGCCTTTGACATCCACTTCACCCCCTGGCAGATCCTGTTCATGATCGTGATCTGCGTGGTCTGCTCCGCCGGCGCTGCCGGTGTCCCGGGCGGCGGCATCGTGATGTGCTCCATCTGCCTGACGACCATGGGTCTGCCCAACGAGGAAGTCACCGCCATGGTGGCCGGCGTGTACGTCCTGCTGGACGTGGCCTCCACCACCCTGAACGTGACCGGCGACTGCTGCGGCATGGTCTGCATTGCGTCCCGTCTGGGCATCCTGGATAAGGATAAGTTCAACGCCTGAGCATCCCGCGCTGAACGAGGCGATAGCAGGTCATATAACGCTGTAAAAAGCCAAAAGAGGTGTGTCCTTCCGGACACACCTCTTTAATGTTGTTCCAAACGTTTGTTATTGCGAGCCAGTCCATGCCGCGAAGCAAGTGCCCTTGGGGGTGCTCCTCGGAATGACAGGCGTGGAGGTTTGATGCCGTATAAAGTGCGGGTCAGAAGGACACCACCAGCGCCATCTTGAAGCGCTCCTGGCCGTAGACGGCGTGGGGGGACGTCCTTGGGCATGACCAGCGTTTCACCGGATTGCAGCACGAACACCTGACCGCCTACGGTAAAGCGGCCTGTGCCCTCCAGCACCGTCACCATGGCGTCGCCGCCGGAGGCGTGGGTGGAGATCTCCTCGCCCTTGTCAAAGGAGAAAATGGTCACGCTGACCAGATCGTTCTGCACCAGCGTCTTGCTGACCACCTGTCCGTCCTGGTAGGCCACAAGATCCTTCAGCAGCAGCTTTTCCTGCTTGGCAATATTCTTATACATGATATACCTCCCGCTATGGTGTGAATGTCTGTAGTATGTGCTGTTTTCCATGGTATGATAGCACGTTCCGCCGGGGAAAGCAAGGCGCGGATTGCGTTTTGCGGCGGGCTGTGGTAGGATGATAAAAAAGAGCGGAGGCGACGGATGATGCAGGTAACATTCTTTCTGGGGGAAGCGGCGGCAGCCGGGAAACGGTGCTATGTAACGGCAGCGGCCGCCGGACTGGCAGCAGACGCCATCGGCGTGACGCCGCCGCCTTATGACGGGAAGCCACACGAGACGGCGGCACTGACGGCCTGCTATCTGTACGCGCTGGATCAGGCGGCGGAGCGTGGCGGCAGCGTGGCGATCCCTACCATCGGGGCGTGGAGCGGCTGGCCGCCCCAGTTTGCCGTACCGGCGGCGCTGGTGGCGGTGGAGCGCTGGCGGCAGGTGCATCCCGGCACGGCGCTGGCCGTGACGCTGTGTGCGCCGGATCGGCGGACATATGAGCTGTACGAGGAGTTTTACGCTGCGCCGGAGCATCGTCCGGCGCAGGGAAATGTGGTGGGCTTCTTCCACGAGTACGGCGTCAACGGCTGGTTCAGCAACTGGTATCCGGCGGTGTTTAAGGTGGACGGCGTGACCTACCTCAACGCGGAACAGTACCTGATGCACCGCAAAGCGCTGTGCTTCGGCGACACCGCCACGGCGGCGCAGGTGATGGCTGATCCGGATCCCAAAACGGTGAAGCTGCTGGGGCGGAGCATTGCAGCCTATGACGAGGCGGCGTGGTGCGCCGTGCGGCAGGAGGTGATCTGCCGGGGGCTGCTGGCCAAATTCGGGCAGAACAGCGGCCTGCGGCACCAGCTGCTGGCCACCGGCGACGCGCCGATCGCGGAGTGTGCGCCCAACGACAGCATCTGGGGCATCGGCATCGGGCTGGAGGATCCCCGCTGGCAGGATCCGACCCAGTGGCGGGGGCAGAACATTCTGGGAAATGCGCTGATGCGGGTGCGTGGTCTGCTGCGGCGGGAGGATGAGATGTAAGGTGCGGCTGAAAAGTCCCGCATACGGATGTATGCGGGACTTTTTTTGCTATGGTGCGGCGGGGGACGCCGCTTATGTACGGAGCGTTACTCCTTGATGGTATAGCCCAGACTGGACAGATAGGCGTACAGCTGGCGGATGTGCTCGTGGTTGCGGGTCTCCACCACCATGCGGACACGGCAGGAGCCTACGCCCACCTTCATGCTGCTGCGCTCGTGGTACACCTCCAGCACGTTGACGCCCTCGTGGGACAGCGCCGCCAGATAGGTGGCCAGGGCGTTGGGCTGGTCGGGCAG
>CAKTMQ010000136.1 GCA_934573945.1 uncultured Oscillospiraceae bacterium
TTCTACTCCAAGGCCACCACGGACTTCGAGTTCCTGTTCCCCTTCGGCTGGGGCGAGCTGTGGGGCGTGGCCGACCGCACCGACTACGACCTGACCCAGCATCAGACTGTGTCCGGCAAGGATCTGACCTACTTCGATCCCGAGACCAACGAGCGCTATATCCCCTATGTGGTGGAGCCGTCTCTGGGTGTGGAGCGCAGCGTGCTGGCCGTGCTGGTGGACGCCTACGACGAGGAGGTGGTGGACGCGGAGAAGAACGACGTCCGCGTGGTGCTGCACCTGCACCCGGCGCTGGCGCCCTACAAGGCCGCCGTGCTGCCCCTGAGCAAGAAGCTCAGCGACAAGGCCCGGGAGGTCTACGCCGAGCTGAGCAAGGATTGGATGATCGACTTCGACGAGACCGGCTCTATCGGCAAGCGCTACCGCCGCGAGGACGAAGTGGGCACGCCGTTCTGCATCACCGTGGACTTCGACACCGTGGGCGATGCGGAGAAGGCCGGCGACAACTGCGTCACCGTCCGCGAGCGCGACACCATGGAGCAGGTGCGTATCCCCATCAGTGAGCTGAAGAGCTATCTGGCGGAGAAGCTGGCGTACTAAGCGAATAAGTGCAAAAAGAAAGCCCGCACCATGCGGGCTTTCTTTTTTACGCGTTTATGGGGGTTTAAGGGCACGTTTATGGTGTCTTTAAGGCTGTTTTTCGCGGCCTTTTTACTGCTTTACCTGTTCCAGATACTCCTCCAGACACAGGTTGTTGTCCATGATGTACCGGGCGGCCTCCTCGCCCACATAGCGGTAATGCCAGGGCTCATAGATCACGCCGGTGATGTCCTCCTTGCCCTCGGGGAACCGGAGGATAAAGCCGTAGTCGGCGCAGTGCTCCATCAGCCAGGTATAGGCCGGGGTGTTGGCAAAGGTCTGCTCCAGTGTGTAGTCGCCGCTGCCGCCCACGTCCATGGCCAGACCGCAGTTGTGCTCGCTGAAGCCCGGGCGCTTGACAATGGTGCCGCCCACCTTCTGGGCCTCCAGATCGCTGTAGCCCTTGTCGGTGTACTGCTTGACCTTCCGCCAGTAGAGGGTGTTCTGCTCCTCCTGGGGACGGTAGGCGCTGACCACTGCCAGATCGTAGCTGCTGGCGTCGTTGAGCATCCGGTTCACCGCGTCGATGATGCGGCTGTCCACCTGCTTGCCGCCGCTGACGGTGGTAAAGGAGACGTCGCTGTCATATCCGGAGGGCAGGGGGTTCCAGTCGTTCACCAGCAGCAGGTTCCAAGGCGCTTCGCCGCCGCCCTGATAGCTGTCGGCCTGTACGTAGTGCCCCTTGGTGCTGAATTGCAGCAGGCCGTTGGCGTCGATATACGGCTCGTCGCTGGCGGTGGTGGTCGTCTTGTCGTCCGGCTGGTTATCTGCCGGCTGCTGTGTGTCGTCCGGCTTCTGCGCCGGGTCGGTGCCGTCCGGATCAGTAGTATCCGGCGTGTTGGCGTCAGTATTGTCCGGCGTCTCCGGCGTGGCGGGATCCACCACCGGATCCGGATCCTCCGCAGGCAATACGGCGGGCTTTTTGGTCAGGCCGACCACCACCAGTACGATGGCGGCGACCAACACCACCGCGGCGATGAGCCACACAATGGTGGACGGCCCGCGGCGGCCGTGATAAGCGCGTTTTCTCTGCTGCATAGTCATACTTCCCCCCAGAATTTACGGATCGCGGCCTCGCCGCACTGGACGCTGCCCTGTGCCATGCCGTCACGGCCACCGCCCCGTCCGTTGAGGGCGGTATTCATGTCCCGGATCAGCTGCCGGATGTCGGCGCCGGGCTGAATCACGGTGTAGCGATAGCTCTCGCCGCTGCCGGCAAACACGGCGCAGCGGCCGCCGCAGCGTGCAGCGACGGTGTCGCACAGGCGGCGCAGGGCGTCGGATTCCATGGCGGGACGGAACAGCAGCACACTGCCGGCGTTTTCATATTGGGCGGCCAGGGCGGCAAAACTCTCCTCCTCCAGCGCGTTGGCGTGCTGCCGCAGGGACAGCAGCTCCTCCTTCATCCGGCACACGGCGCCGTGGGTGGCGTCGGGCTTCACCGACAGCTCCCGGCAGATGCCGCTGTTCTGCTGCCAGCAGAGGGAGAGGTAGTCCACCGCACGTTTGCCGCACAGCAGCTCCAGCCGCACGCCGTCCCGGAATTTCTGCCAGCCGATGAACTTCACCAGCCCCACCTGACCGCTGGTTTCCACGTGGGTGCCGCAGCAGGCGCAGGTGTCCGCGCCGGGGAAGGAGCAGATCCGCACCGCACCCTCCAGTGCCTTCTTGCTGCGGTAGGGGAGGGCAGCCAGCTCTTCGGCGGACGGCCAGGTGATCTCCACCGGGTGGTTTTCCCAGATGTATTGGTTGGCGCGTGCTTCGATCTCCAGCACGGACTCCCAGGGGATGTCGGCGTTGTAGTCGATGGTGACCACGTCGGCGCCCAGATGGAAGCCCACGTTGTCGCAGTGGTAGGCGCTGCACAGCATACCGGAGACGATGTGCTCGCCGGAGTGCTGCTGCATATGGTCAAAGCGCCGTGCCCAGTCGATGACGCCGGATACCGTGGCGCCCACCGTCAGGGGCTTGTCACAGGAGTGGCGGATCACGCCCTCTTTCTCGTGGACGTCCAGCACCTGCGCGTCGCCCAGTGTGCCGTGGTCGGCACCCTGTCCGCCGCCCTCGGGGTAAAAGGCGGTGCGATCCAGTGTGACCAGCCAGTGCTTTTTGTCCGGTACACAGTCCGTCACCACCGCGTCAAAGGTACGCAGAAACGCGTCCTGATAGTAGAGCTTCACAGTTTCCATAGATGTCTCCCTTGTGCCGTATAGTTCACCCTCTAGTATGCTACAAACGCCGCCAAAAGGCAACAGGTTTTTTTCCGCCGGTATTGCGGTATTGCGGGGAAGCATCTGTGGAAAACGGCGGTGCGTGTATACGCTGCATAAAAGATCCACGGTCTGTGATCGAAGATCACAGACCGTGGAAACTGTCGAAAAACCCTGCGGGTTTTTCCGACAAAAGGTTTGCAGTCTGCTGCGCGCATAATTTGTTCGCTGTAGGCGAACAAATTCCACACTTGCAGCCTGAGAAGTATTTTCTCTCACGCACATGTCGCGAGAGAAAATGATTTGAATTTTTCGCCGCCTGCGGGCGGCAAACTCTGCGAGGCTTTTTTGTACACACTGTCGTGGCCTGTGATCAGAGATCACAGGCCACGGGATATTGTATGAAAAATAGAGTGGCTTGGAGCGAAGCAGAAGCTGTGTTCTGCGGGAGATGCTCAGTCGTCCTTCTCCACTTCGCCCACGATGGCGATGTGCAGCTCGTCCAGCTGCTTCTGCGTTCCCACAAAATGCGGGGCATTTTGCGGGAGGCCTGAGGAATTGAACATCCTCGGCGGAAATGAATTCCGCCTGCGGCAAGATTTTGGCTGCGCCAAAATGCTTGGTGTGGAGCAGAAGCTGTGTCCTGCGGAGATGCTCAGTCGTCCTTCTCCACTTCGCCCACGATGGCGATGTGCAGCTCGTCCAGCTGCTTCTGCGTTCCCACAAAATGCGGGGCATTTTGCGGGAGGCCTGAGGAATTGAACATCCTCGGCGGAAATGAATTCCGCCTGCGGCAAGATTTTGGCTGCGCCAAAATGCTTGGTGTGGAGCAGAAGCTTGTGTCCTGCGGGAGATGCTCAGTCGTCCTTCTCCACCTCGCCCACGATGGCGATGTGCAGCTCATCCAGCTGCTTCTGCTCCACGGTGGAGGGCGCGCCCATCATGATGTCCTGGGC
>CAKTMQ010000137.1 GCA_934573945.1 uncultured Oscillospiraceae bacterium
GCCTCCGTGCCTTTCATGAATACTCTTGCCATGTGCTCTCCTCCTTACTTATAGACTTCGATGGCGGCGTCGGGACACATACGTCCGCAGATGGCGCAGCCGATGCAGTTCTCAGGGTGTGCGGCCACCACGAAGGGATAGCCCTTGGAGTTCACATCGTGTCCCACGGCCAACACGCCCTTGGGACAGAATTTTACGCAGTAGCCGCAGCTTTTGCAGCTCTCTGCGCGGATGGTGACTTGCGGCATAGTGTTTCCTCCTTGCTTCAATCAAAATTCGGTTCCGAAACGAATATATGGGGTGTAATGGGGATAAGAGGCAGGGCGGTCTCATCGCTTACCTGCTCATACAGGGCGGCGGGAACGGCGGCGGCCTCCACGGTGACATAGGGCGACAGCAGAGCAAGGCCCTGTGCAAGGCCCGCCAAGTATTCCTCCGCCGTGGTGTCCCGACCCAGGTTGGGGTTCAGCAGAAAGCGGGGCGTTTTCAGCCGGGAGGCACGCAGAATGGCGCTGAGCGTGCCGTCGATATGCTCGGTGGTGGCCGACCAGGGGCGGTAGGGGTTCACCACAAACCACACATCGGCGTTTTTCAGCAGGTGGGCGCAGCCGCCGATGAGCTTTGCGCCGGTGTCATTGCCGCCCACATCCAAAATGACGTTTTTGCTCTCATCCAGCAACAGCGGCACAAGACCGCCCGCCTGCGTGGGCGCGTCGGCGCTCTGCTGCTGGAAGTGGACGGTGACGCCCGCCTTTTCCAGCAGAGCCGCCGCATCTCTGGAGCGCATCAGGGGCTTGGTCTGATCCAGGTCGAAGAAGTGGAGCGGCTGTCCCTGCGCCGCCAGCGTCAGCGCCAGACAGACCGCCAGCTCTGATTTGCCGCAACCCGCTTCCCCCAGAAAGACAGTGTTGCGATGGGGAGAGCGGCAGAGCAGGGCGGCGGTATCGCAGGCCGTCATGCCTGCTTCTCCGGGGCGGTGAAGGTCTTGAGACGCTCCTTGCCCTCCAGCACGCGGCAGGCACCGGCGGCCAGCGCCTCCAGCTCGAATTCGCCTGCCATTACCTCCACCGGCGCGATGAAAGACAGCTTTTTCGTCAGGTAGTCGGTGACATAGCGGGAGTGTGCCAGTCCGCCGGTGAGGATCACCCGATCCACGTTACCGTCCGCCGCGGCGGCCAGACCGCCGATGGCGCGGGCGGCGCTGTACAGCATCCCGTCGTAGACCAGCTTGGCGTGGGCGTCGCCGTCCGCGATGCGCCGCTCCACCTCCAGGGCGCTGCTGGTGCCCAGATGTGCCACCAGACCGCCCTTGCCGCGGATAAAGTTCATCATCTCCTGCTGGGTGTATTTGCCGGAGTAACACAGCTGCACCAGCGGCTGCAGGCTGGCGCCGCCGAAACGCTCCGGAGCGAACATCCACTCGTCGTCCCGCACGCAATCCACCATCCGACCGCCGATGAACAGCCGGGCGGAGCAGCCGCCGCCCATGTGCAGCACGATGAGGCGGCAGTCGGCCAGCGGCTTGTGCAGCACCGTTTCGGCGCAGCGCAGCGCCATGGCGCGGCAGTTGAGGGCGTGTCCCAGCATGACGCGGCGGATCTCCGGCAGGCCGGTGAGGCGTGCCTCGTCCCACATCTCGTCCACAGCCACCGGGTCACAGATAAAGGCGGGGATCTTAAGTGGTGCTGCCAGCTGCAGTGCCAGCACGCAGCCCAGATTGGAGGCGTGTGCCGCGTCCTTTACGGTGTACATATAGTCCGCCATGGCCTGATCCACCAGATAGGTGCCGGATTCACAGGGGGGCAGCTGCCCGCCCCGGGCGCAGATGGCGTTGAGGGTGGTCATGTCGAAGTGGTGGGCGGCCAGCGCCGTCTCAATGGCGGCGCGGCGGAAGGCCACCTGCTCCATCACCCAGCTGAAGGGCTGCAGCGATTCGGTGCTGTGGCGCAGCGTCTCGTCGAACACCTTGCGGTCGTCCTCGAAAACGGCGATTTTGGTGGAGGTGGAACCGGGGTTGATGACCAGAATACAGTTGCTCATGCTGTTCACGTGCCGGACAGGGGTGTCCGGCTGCTCCTTTCCTGTATAGAAATTTCTTGTCAAAAATTTTTCTCTGTGGTAGCATGGAGAGGTAAGGGGGCTGGAAGACGCGATGGATATTGAAAAGCTGAAGGCATTAAAAACCACGGTGGACACCGGCAGCATTACCCGCGCGGCCGAGCAGATGGGCTATTCCCAGCCGGGGTTGACGGGGATGCTCAACCGATTGGAGCGGGAGATCGGGTATCCGCTGCTCCGGCGGAGCGCCGCCGGTGTATCCCTGACGGCGGAGGGGGAGGCACTGATGCCCCATATCGACCGTCTGCTGCGGGATAGCCGGGGGCTGGAGCGCGCCATTGTGGAAAACCGTCCGGCGGAGAGCGGTGTGCTGCGCATCGGCTCCTACACCAGCATCTCCCGTAACTGGCTGCCCCGCATCGTCAAGGGCTTCGGGGAGAAGTACCCGGACATCCAGCTGACGGTGAAAGATGGCTCCAGCATGGAGATCGAGAGCTGGCTCATAGCCGGGAAGATCGACGTGGGGCTTTTGAGCAATTGCTTTACGGCAAAGCTGGATTTCTTCCCGCTGCTCCGCGACCCGCTCTATGCGGTGCTGCCGCCGGATGTGACGCCGGGGGACACGGTGCCCATCACGGACTTTAACGGAAAGGACTTCTTTGTCCCCTCCAACGGCACCGATCTGGAGGTGCTGCACGTGCTGCGGCAATACGGCGTTACGCCCCGGTTCTCCCGTATTGCCATGGAGGATAACGCGGTGCTCAAAATGGTGGAGCAGGGACTGGGGTGCAGTATCCTCAGTGAGCTGGTGCTGCGGGGCAGCACCGATCATGTGAGTCTGGCGCCCATCGATCCGCCGGCCTTCCGGGACATCGGGGCGGCGGTGCGCTCCGTGAAGCGGATCAGCCGCGCCGCCCGGGATTTTCTGCGGTATATCCGGCAGGATCTGGCGGAAAAGCCGTGAGACTGTTGTCGCTATTATAATGGCTATCGCTGCGCCTGAGAAGATTTGTTTGCTTATGAAGTCATAGCGTATTGCTATGGCTTGCGCGAAATAAAAACCCATAGCATAATGAAAGGACGGCTCTTTTCCGGAGCCGTCCTTTTGCTTTGGGGGTATGATGGTGTCAGATGATGTGATATGCTTTCAGCAGTTTTTCTACGTCAGTGCCTTCGATTTTGCTGAGTACCTTTTTCAGCGCCATTTTCTCCACGAAGTTCAGATCCATGTCGGTGGGGGACTTGCCGTCCCGCAGCTTCACCGTGGCATCCAGCAGGTCGCGGACGTCATACACGCTGCCCCAGACCTCCGGCACGCCGCGGTCCACGTTCAGCAGGGTGTACACGGCCTCCATGCCGGTGCGCATGGAATACTCGGTGGTGAAGATGGTGTCCCGGGGCGTCTCGGCGAACTGGCCCAGGAAGGCGAAGTTCACGCTGCCGTCGGGCACGACCTTGGGCCGGTCGCCGTAGGCGCGGGGCATAAAGAACGCGTCGATATAGGGCATCATCACCGGCACGGTGTTGGCGCTGTTTTCGGCCATGTCCTCGATCTGATCCTCCGGCACGCCGATGTGGTACAGCCACTCCATGCAGATCTCCTTGCCGGTACACTCCCGCATGGGCTTCTTCACATAGTCGCCGGGCTTGTCGGTAAACAGGGAGTACACCCACACCAGGCAGTGATCCTTGGGCTGCTCGCGGAACTGGGGCTGGCGGTTGATGGTCCAGCTCATCAG
>CAKTMQ010000138.1 GCA_934573945.1 uncultured Oscillospiraceae bacterium
GGATTTATAGCGGGTTGTCATCAGGATGGCGTAATCCACCGTGGCGCCCAGTTGGATGGTGCTGATGCAGATCGGCGCGATGAAGGGCAGCGACTGACCCAGGTAGTGGGGCAGACCCAGATTGATGAACACGGCCAGTTCAATGACAGCGATCAGCACAAAGGGGAGGGACAGGCTCTTCTCCACCAATGCGATGATCACGAAGATGGCCACGATGGACACGGCATTGACCACCTGGAAGTCATGACCGGTGGTGTCGATCATGTCCTTCATACAGGGTGCTTCGCCGATGAGCATACCGGTGTCGTCATACTGCTTCAGGATGGCGTTCAGGCTGTCCAGCTGGTCGCTGACCGCGTCGCTGGCCACCTTGTATTCCGAGTTGATGAGCATCAGCTCCCACTGACCATCGTTCAGCATGGAGCGCACAGAATCCGGCAGGATGTCCTCCGGCACCAGCGGGCCGACCACGCTCTCCAGACTGAGAACGTATTTCACACCGGGCACCTGCTCCATCTCGTCGATCATATCCCGCACATCGCGGGTGGGAAGATCGGCGTCCACCAGCAGCATATGGGTGGAGGAGATGTCAAAGTCCTCCGCCAGCTTGGAGTTGGCGATGACGTAGTCTATATCCTCCGGCAGACACTGCCCCATGTCGTAGTAGACCTCGCTGTTGGTCTTGTCGTAGCCGTAATAGGCCGGGGCGATCAGCAGAGCGAAGAGGATAAGGAACACAGGGAAGTGCTTGCACACCCCCTTGGCAAAGCCGCTCATGTCGGGGATCAGGGACTTGTGCCGTGTCTTCTGCAGGGGCTTATCCAGCAGCAGGATCATGCTGGGCAGAATGGTGACGCAGCCGATCACGCCCAGCAGCACGCCCTTGGCCATCACGATGCCGAGGTCACGTCCCAGCGTAAAGCTCATGAAGCACAGTGCGATAAAGCCTGCAACGGTGGTAATGGAGCTGCCGATGACGGAGGCGAAAGTCTCGTGAATGGCAGCGGCCATGGCCTCGTTGTGATCGGTGGTGCGCTCCAGCTGCTCGTTGTAGCTGTGCCACAGGAAGATGGAGTAGTCCATGGTAACGGCCAACTGCAGCACGGCGGACAGCGCTTTGGTGATGTAGGAGATCTCACCGAAGAAGTAATTGCTGCCAAGATTGAACAGGATACACATACCGATGCTGGCCAGAAATACAAAGGGTACCAGCCAGCCGTCCAACAGCAGCATCATGGCGGCGCAGGCACAGGCCACAGCCAGCGCCACATAGATGGGCTCCTCCTGCTCGCACAGATCCTTCAGGTCGGTGACCAGTGCCGACATACCGGAGACGAAGCACTGCTTTCCGGCGATAGTGCGGATGTCACGGATGGCGTCCATGGTCACATCCTCACTGGTGGCGGAGTCGAAGAACACCGCCATCATGGTGGCATTCCCGTTGTTGAAGGCATTGTACAGCTTGTCCGGCAGCAGCTCCATGGGTACCGACAGGTCGGCCAGGGAGTCGTACCACAGCACTGTGTCCACGTGATCCACAGCCTCGATCTTCGCCTTCAGGGCGGCGACATCCTTGGCGGGCATATCCTCCACAATGAGGAAGGAGAACGCGCCTTTGCCGAAGTCATCCTTCAGGGTGTCCTGTCCGATCACAGTGTCCATGTCGTCGGGCAGGTAGTTGAGCATATCGTAATTGATGCGGGTGTTCAGCATACCGAACACCGAGGGGATCATAAGCGCCAGCGCAATGAGCAAAATCAGCACGCGGTTCTTGACGATCACTTTGGCAATATGCATGGGTCTATTCGTCCTTTCCTATTCTATTTCGTAGTCGTCTGTCTCAATCACGTCGGGGCGTTGGTGGTCTACGATCTTTACAGTGCACAGCGCCACGCTGAGGTTCAGTGCGCCGTCGGACAGCAGTGACAGTCCCATCAAGGCCGTCAGTACCCGGACACCTGCGGCGGGTCGGAATACCAGCACCACGCCGATGACGCAGGTCAGCGCCGCCAGTGCCAGTACCAGCCACCAATTGCGGATACCGAAGCGGCGGGCGTCCACGGCGATCTGAATTTTGAACAGGCCGTCGGCCAGCACGGAAATGCCGAACATGACGCACAGAAAGCTCATGGCGTCGCCGGGGTGGCTGAGGGTCACGACTCCCAATACCATCAGCAGCACGCCGAAGGCTAAGTCGTACTGAAAGGCCAGCCGGAACAGGTCGCGGGAAAAATAGCCCACCAGTTTCACTGCACCGAACACGATCATGCCGATGCCCAGCAGCCGCCCGATCCACAGTGCCGAGGCGTCCGGCGTGAACAGCAGCACCGCGCCCAGCACACAGAACAGCGAGGACATGACGATATAGCCGATCTTCGCGGCTCTCATGGGCGTGACAGAACGCATATTCATTACCTCCCTTTTTTTCAACATAGCGGAGTATAGCAGGTTTCCCGGTGAGGGGAAATGGGCAGAAAAAGACCCGCTGTCCAAGATTTGGACAGCGGGTCGATATTGCCTGCTTTTTGGGCAAAAGGGAGGATCTGCCTAAATGTGCGTGTCCTCCCGGCTGCGGCGAATGATAAGCTGCGGTATGTCCCGGCTCAGCTCCAGCATACGGTGCAGATCATCGTAGGCGGCGTCGGTCATGCCCCGGTCGATCCAGTCGATGCACATACCGAACAGTTGGCACTTCATGAACCGGATGACGATTTGACGGTCGCTTTTGTCCATGGGATCGTCGGGAAAAGCGGTGGCGATATAGGTGGCCACCACATAGTCGCACAGCTTCAGCATACTCTGGGTGAACACATCGCGATTCACCGAGTGATAGATGTGCATCACCGCCCGCTTGTTCTCCAACGCAAACTGGAATGCCACGTGGAAGCACTCGTCCAGCGACGAGATGGAGGGGTAGGCACGGATCAGCTGCTCCGTCTGCTCGGCGATGATCTCCCCCAGCAGGGAAGGAATGTCGTGAAAATGATAGTAGAAGGAATTGCGGTTGATGCCGCAGTCCTCCACGATGTCCCGCACGCTGATCTTGCTCAGGGGCTGTTGGTTCAGCAGCTTCAGAAAAGAGGCCTTGATCGCCTGCTTCGTAAAGTTCGCCATAGCGTCCTCCGTTTCGGTAGTACCCGCAGTATATCACAAAGTCCGCACCGCTGCAAGCGCCGACATACCAGAAAATGGCACTTTTATCGTAAGCGTCAAACCTACCCGCGCATAGACATGCATGAGACAATAGTAGCGGAACGTTGCGAAACGTTCCGCTACTATCATATTGGAGGTATGGGGATGACAAGCGCAGAGTTGAAACACCGTGCGAAGCAGCAGGAGTGGGCGGCACGAATACAGGACTGCCGCAACAGCGGCCTGTCAGTGCGGGCGTGGTGCAGACAAGAAGGAATCAACGCATCCACCTATTACCGCTGGGAACGGGAGCTGTTAACTGCTGCCAACCAAGCGCCGTGCTCGAGCGTGTCGGCCGTCAGGTTTGCAGAGCTTTCGGCACCGAAACAGGTATCACGCAACGTTGCGGAACGTTCCGCAACGTTGCATATTGGAAACGCCAGTCTGGACATTTACCCCGGTTGTGACGCGGAACAGCTGAGACTGCTGGTGGAGCTCCTGCGCCTATGCTGAACGATTTCACCGGTGCAGATCAAGTCTATATCGCCTGCGGCTACACGGATCTGCGCAAGGGC
>CAKTMQ010000139.1 GCA_934573945.1 uncultured Oscillospiraceae bacterium
ATTGCCGAATAGGGGCTTCTCCGCTCGGCAACAGGTACCTGTGTAGGCTGACTATTCTTCTTTCCGTAGGCCCGGTCAATGTGGAGGAATAGTTCCTGTCGGCTGGCATAGACCACAGGCCGGGCGGCATGCTCCGAGGTAATGTATGGCGCACCGAAGGTAATGCCCCAATCCAGAAACAGGCGCAGTTTTGTCCGCATGGGATGCGTCCCCGTTTTCATGACCACAAAGCTGCCTTTGGGGATGGATTTCAGTTCGTCCGGCGTCATGAGGGGCCGCTCTATCATCTGCAAGCTCTGGCTGGGATCGTTCTTCCCCTTACTGACAGAGCCGCTGAGTACCGTGCGGCTGCCCAGCGATTTGGAGAGCTGCTCCGCCGTCTGACTGTTGGGCGCAAAGCCGCCGAAGATGGTATCCTGACAGTTGTCAGTCAATATTTCTGCGCCTTCTCTGCCGTAATTCTTCTCCAACTGCGCCAGCGATTGGATGATGGGTACCAGTGTGATACCACGGGAGCGACCCGCGCTGAACAGCGCCTCCACGTCAAAGGCGGGCATAGTTCCGAACTCATCACAATAGAACACCACGCGGCTGGGCAGCCGACCGCCGTTTTCATCCGCCACGGCGAACAGCTCCCGCGCCAGCGTCTGTATCATCAAGCCTGCCATGAAGTTCTTGGTGGTGTCCTCCTCCGGCAGGATAAGGAAGATAGCGGACTTCTCCGCCACAAACTGCTCGGCGTTGGTGGCGCTGTCAAAACACAGCACCTGCTCCAGCTCGGAGTCCAAAAAAGCGTTGAGGCGAGACAATACCGTGCTCATGACCGAGGCCATGGCCTGGTCGGATGTGTTCAGCGCCGCCCCGGCAAACCACAGGGCCTTGTGCTCCGGGGGCAGCTTCTCCATGAGGATGGTAAACCAGTTTTTGCCCCGCACCCCCGAGGGGGCCAGCAGTTCCTGCACCAGCTTGAACACGGACACGATGTGCCGCCGCTCCTGTTTTCTTTCCGGCGGCAGAAATTCTGCCAGCAAGAGCACCACGGAAGCCAATAGTCCCTCTGCTGCATCGTAGAAATAGGCATTCTGTCCGTAGTCCGTATCCCCATTCGGTGACACGATGGTCTTGGCCAGGATCTTGGCGTACTTCTCCGCCTTGGCACGGGCGGCAAGACTGCCGGTGGCCTGCGCCGCATCCATGTAGTGATTGATGAGCGTCATGAGGTTGTAGCCATCCGAGCGGGTAGGGTTGCGCAGATCCACCACGGATACATGGTAGCCGTAGTATTTTTCCGCAATGGCGCCGTAGTTGCGAGCTAAGTCACCCTTGGTATCCAATGCCAGAAAGCTTATGCCGCTGGCACAGGCGTATTCCAAATTGGGATATAGAAAATAGGCCGTTTTGCCCACGCCGGATGCGCCGATCATAAGGCAATGCACATCGTCCTTGTCTACCAGTGCGGTGATGCCGTGCTTATGGCTGATGCTGCCCAGCACCAGTCCCTGTACTTCCGGGCGGCGCAGCCCGCTGCGCCAACTTGCAACCTGAAACGGCACGAGGGCATAGGTCTTGCGGATCTCTGCATCGGTGGCCCAGCGGGCCGTGCCGTGCTGGCCGTCGCCTACAGTTTTGGATTTAATGTTGTTGAGGGTATAACGGTTATTCAGCCGCGTCAGGCAGCCTATGACCGCCGCCATGACGCCGCCCGCCGCAAGGAGGATCCATAGAGCATCTGTCACGAGTTTTCTCCTTTCCTTTTTTATGGATCTATGTTACTATTATCGTGTAAAACTAAGGGAGGGACAGTACATGAGCCATCTCGTTGCCACCGAATATAAATGTTTTGAGGACATTCGCAGAACGCGCTCTGACGGTTCCGAGTATTGGTATGCCAGAGAACTGGCTCCGGTCCTGGATTATGTAAAATGGGAAAATTTTGCCAAGGTCATCAAGCGCGCTATGATCGCCTGTGAAAACAGCGGACATGATGCATCTGCCGATTTTCCTGAGGTCAGGAAAATCGTTGAGGCCGGTGCAGCAACGAAAGGCATTGTTGACTACGAGTTGTCCCGCTACGCCTGCTATCTGATTGTGCAGAACGGCGATCCGCGCAAAGAGGTCATTGCTTTGGGGCAAACCTACTTTGCTATCCAAACTTATCGGCAGGAGGTTGCGGACCGATTTAATCAGTTGGACGAAGACAGCCGTCGGTTGGTCGTTCGCGGCGATATAAAACAGTGGAATCAGCTGTTGGCCGAGGCCGCACGGAATGCCGGCGTGATCACAGCGGATGAGTTTGCCGTATTCCAAAACGCCGGGTACATGGGATTATACGGCGGCATGACCGTGGACGACATACATCGGAAGAAAAATTTGGAAGTAGGGCAGAAGATCCTTGACTATATGGGCAGCACGGAACTGATCGCAAATCTGTTCCGCATTTCCCAAACAGAGGAAAAGCTTCGGAAGGATGGCGTGGATAGCGCTGATACCGCAACCGCCGTGCATTACAAAGTCGGCAGTGAAGTAAGAGAAGCTATCGAAAAAATCGGCGGCACAATGCCGGAAGATCTGCCCACTCCTGAAAAGAGCATTGCTCAGTTGGAAAAAGAACAGCTCCAGCGACTAAAACAGCAGGCGCTGGATGGGCAATTGATGCTGGATGAATGAAGGTTTCAGCATCCTTGTGCTGGTAGCCATTTTATGTCTATTGCCGCCAAATACTGTTGAACATAGTGCCTTTCCTTTTTAGCTGTTTTGTGTTACTATGTGAAAAAGTGGTATGATAAGTATGTGAAGCGACATATCTTGATGGAGGGTGTATGGACGAGCTATACACAAAACTTGCAAATCTTGCCGCACGGTATGGCGCACAGCGGTTAGTCCTCTACGGCTCCCGCGCCAGGGGCGATTTTCACGAACGAAGCGACATTGACCTTGCTGTATACGGGATGCCAGAGAACCAGCGCGGCGGTTTTTCCATGGAGACCGAAGATCTTCCCACGCTGCTGAAGCTGGACATTGTGCATGTTTCGCAGGGCATGGATCCTGCATTCCTTAAAAATATCGAGGAGGATGGTGTAACGCTGTATGCTGCAAAAGATTGAAAATTATAAGCGTGCCTACGCGCAGTTGGAAGATGCTGTCAAACGCTATCTTGCATCGCCCCAAGATTCCCTGTACCGTGACGGACTGATCCAGCGTTTTGAATTCACGGTGGAGTTGGCGTGGAAATCGCTGCGCGAATATTTGGAGGACCAGGGCATTGTTCTCGCAGTTGTTTCTCCCCGTGCAGTGCTAAAGGAAGCCTATGCTGCCGGAGCCATTGACGACGGTGATATATGGAACGCCATTCTCACTGCCAGAAACCTAACCTCCCATGTTTATGATGAAGCCACCGCCTCCGAAATTGCACGGCAGATCTGCGAAGACTTCACCCCCGCACTATACGCACTGCTGCTTCGTTACCAGCAATAATATACTGCATAGCCCGACGGCATTAAGCCGTCGGGCTGAGACTGTCGAAAAACCCTCCGGGTTTTTCCAACAAAAGGCTTGCAGTCTGCTGCGCGCATAATTTGTCCGTCCGTGACGGACAAATTCCACACTGGCAGCCTGAGAGGTATTTTCTCTCACGCACATGTCGCGAGAGAAAATGATTTTATTTCTTTGCC
>CAKTMQ010000140.1 GCA_934573945.1 uncultured Oscillospiraceae bacterium
CTGGAGACCATCAATATCCTGTACGTCACCGATCCCCGGCGCAAGCTGCTGGGCGTGCTGTCCGTCCGTGATCTGCTGCTGGCAGACGAGGACGATCTTATCGAGGACATCATGGATCCCGATGTGGTGTGGGCCAAGACCACCGACGACAAGGAGGACGTGGCGCAGGCGCTGAGCAAGTACGACTTCCTGGCCATGCCCATTGTGGATCTGGAAAAGCGGCTGGTGGGTATCGTCACCGTCGATGACGCTATGGACGTTATCGAAGAGGAGACCACGGAGGACTTCGAAAAGATGGCGGCTATGCTGCCCTCGGACAAGCCCTATCTCCGCGCCGGTGTGTTTGACACGTGGAAGGCGCGTATGCCCTGGCTGCTGATCCTGATGCTGTCGGCCACCTTCACCGGCATGATCCTCAACCACTATGAGAGCGCGCTGGCGGCCTGCCTGGTGCTCAATTCCTATATCCCTATGCTGTCCGGTACCGGCGGTAACTCCGGCACGCAGGCCTCGGTGGCGGTGATCCGTGCTCTGAGTCTGGGCGAGGTGGATTTCTCCGACGTGCTGGCGGTGCTGTGGAAGGAGGTCAGGGTGGCCACACTGTGCGGCGCGGCACTGGCCGCCGCCAATTTCGTCAAAATGCAGCTGGTGGATCGGCTGCTGCTGGGCAATCAGGAGGTCACTCTGCTGGTATGTCTGGTGGTGTGCCTGACGGTGATGTTCGTGGTGATCTTCGCCAAGTGCGTGGGATGCTCGCTGCCGCTGCTGGCGGAAAAGATCGGCCTTGACCCGGCGGTGATGGCCAGCCCCTTCATCACCACCATTGTCGACGCCACCAGTCTGCTGATTTACTTTGCTCTGGCCTCGGCGCTGCTGGGGATATGACCGAAAGGGCGTTTTTTGCAAAAATTTTCAATCGTATACTTCCCGTTTTCGAGGACACAATAGAGCCAGACGCAGGAAAGATTCTTTCCGCGCCTGACTCTATTTTTCATTCGGGAGGAAACGACAATGAGCAATTACGATAAGTGCGGCTGCACCAACGACGGCTGCCAGTGCACCCCCAACAACGCCATCAACTGCACGGTCACCAGCTGCGCCCATCACTGCAAGGACGTGAACCGCTGCGGCCTGAACTCCATTCAGGTGGGTACCCACGAGCAGAACCCCTCCATGGATCAGTGCACCGACTGCCAGAGCTTCAAGAAGTACTAAGCGCCGGACAGAAAAAGGCCGCCCCGCAGGGCGGCCTTACATAGCAGGGAGGAGGTGCGTGCCGTGGCGCAGAAGGGAAAGCTGGCCGTGGCCGGTATACTGGCGGGGCTGGTCAACGGCTGCTTCGGCGGCGGAGGCGGTATGGTGATGGCGCCGCTGCTGATGAACTGGTGCGGTCTGGAGGAGAAGCGGGCGCTGGCCACCTGTGTGGCGGTGATCCTGCCGCTGTGCGTGCTCTCTGCGGCCATCTATGTGTGCACCACCGATTTTGACTGGCTGCTGGCGCTGCCGTATCTGGTCGGCGGCGCCAGCGGCGGCGCGCTGGGCGGGCTGTTGTTCCGGCGGGTCAGCGGCACATGGCTGCGGCGGGTGTTCGCGGTGTTTCTGCTCTACGGCGGCGTGAGGTATCTGCTGTGACGGCGTGGGTACTGCCGCTGCTGGTGGGGACGGCCACCGGCATCCTGTCGGCCTGGGGCGTGGGCGGCGGCACGCTGCTCCTGTTGGTCATGACACTGTTTCTGGGCGTGGAGCAGCGTACCGCGCAGGGTATCAACCTGCTGTACTTCCTGCCTACCGCCGGGGCAGGGCTGCTGTTTCACCGCCGCAGCGGTCTGCTGGAGAGGACAGTGCTGCGCCGGACAGTCCCCTGGGGGCTGGCCGCCGCCGCCGTTGGGGCATGGGCGGCTGCATCCATGGATACCACGCTGCTGCGCAAGCCCTTCGGCATCTACCTGCTGGTCGTGGGCGTGACCATGCTGTTCAAGAAGAAATAAAAAGTGCGGCGGACAGCAAAGCTGTCCGCCGCATCCGTTTGCCTCGGTCTGCTGTTTTATTTGCTGCTGCGCATCACAACGGTGACGTCAAAGGTCTGTCCGTCCCGCAGCAGCGTCAGCGTCAGACTATCGCCAATAATGTGGTTCCGGCGGATGCGCATCACATCGGGGGTGCCGGCCACCCGCTCACCGTCAATGGCCAGAATGATGTCGCCCACCTGCACGCCGGCTTCGCTGGCGTTGTAGCCCGCATCCACACTGAGCACCTGCACGGCGCTGGAACCGTCGTCCAGCGTGGTGGTATAAATGGTGATGCCCAGTGTGGGCTTTCCGTAGAACTGGCCGTTGGCAATGATGTCATTCACCACGAAGCAGACGTCGGAGACGGGCAGGGCAAAGCCCAGCCCCTCCACGGTGGCTTCCTCCGCGCCGCCGCCGTTGCCGCTCATCTTCAGCGTGTTGATGCCGATGACCTGCCCGTAGCGGTTGATCAGCGGACCGCCGGAGTTGCCGTTGTTGAGGGCGGCGGTGGTCTGCAGTACGGTGAGGGTGCGTCCCTCCAGTGCTACGTTCCGGTTGATGGCGGAGATGATGCCGTCGGTCAGCGTGCCCCGCAGCTCGATGCCCAGAGGATTGCCGATGGCGTAGACCTGATCACCTACCTCTGTCAGCTCGCTGTCACCGAATTCCGCCGTGGGCAGATCGTAGGCATCCACCAGCTTCAGCACGGCGATGTCGGCGTCCGCGTCATAGCCCACCAGCAGAGCGTCATAATCCATGCCGGTGGCCAGCGCCACCCAGCAGTCGCTGCCGCCGGAGATCACGTGGGCATTGGTGATGACGTAGCCGTCGGCGGTCATGATCACGCCGGTGCCCAGCGACGCATTGTTCTCCTGATTGGCTACGACCAGTACGGTGGCGGGATTTACCTTGGCATATACCTCCTGCGCCGTCAGTTCTGCACCGTGCTCCGTGCGCACATCCATCTTCACGGAGGGATCATAGTCGGTGTACCGGGGGATGGTGGTGTGTTGGTCGGAGAAAATGTCCACGATACTGCTGGCGTCCCCATCGCCGGAGGGATCACTGCCCGGCTCCGTATCTGTCGGGTTCTTTGCCGACCCTCCCAGCAGGGCAAAGAGGATCAGTACCACGGCCAGCAGCCCCATGATCCCCAGAAAGATCCATAGCCCCAGCCGCTTTTTGTGCTGCGGCTGCACCGGGGCGGGACGGACGCAGTCCGGCAGCGGATCGTGGTGGACGTAGTAGTCCACCACCTCGCGCCCCTGCCGCGGCACGTACCAGTCCACGACCTCCCGGGGATCCCGTTTTTCATTCCATTCGTCCATAGCTCTGTTTCCTCTCAGGTAGTGTGGGGTGCTGCCAGCTGCAGCGTGAAATCGAAGGAGGTGAGCCCGTTCTCACTGGTCACGGTGATCTTCTCCTTGTGCTGGGCCAGAATGGTCTTGACCACATACAGCCCCAGTCCGTAGCCGTCCTTGTCCTCGCTGCGGGATTTGTCGGATTTGTGGAAGCGCTCGAACAGCAGGGGGATCTCCTCCGGCGCGATGGTGGCGCCGTGGTTGCGGACGGAGATAATGGCCTTTTCGTCGTTGGTGGCCAGCCCCAG
>CAKTMQ010000141.1 GCA_934573945.1 uncultured Oscillospiraceae bacterium
CATAAGACTTTAGAGCAACCGCCTTTCTCAAAAACTCTAAAACAAAAAAATCCCACATCAGATTTTAGATAGCCCCCATCAAGTTTGGGATTGACTTTCTCACCCGGTGCTGATATACTGGTTATATTGGGGGAGTAATCGGCGCGTATCACGCGCGGTATGCCAACATACTGGCATAAGCCTGGTATACCTTAATTGATGAGACTCATACAGCATTTGGCCGTATGTGTCTTGAGTTAGCAATAGCTTACATAGGCAGATACGGTGTGTATCTGCTTATTTTTTACGTCCGAGAGGAAACAAATATGGGATTTCTGGAACTGTTTTTGCTGGCCATCGGGTTGAGTATGGATGCCTTTGCGGTGTCGGTGTGCAAAGGTCTGGCGATGGAAAAAGTCACCTTCCGCAATGCCGCTGTTTGCGGCGTGTGGTTCGGCAGCTTTCAGGCACTGATGCCCTTCATCGGCTATCTGCTGGGTGCCAGCTTTGAAAAGTATATCAACGCAGTGGCCTCCTGGATCGCTTTTGCTCTGCTGGCGCTGATCGGCGGCAATATGATCCGTGAGGCACTGTCCAAGGACGAGGAACACACCTCCGCCGCGCTGGATGTCAAGACCATGTTCCTCATGGCTGTGGCCACCAGTATCGACGCGCTGGCGGTGGGCATCACCTTTGCCTGCGTGCCGGTGGAGATCCTGGCGGCCTCCCAGCTGGTGAACACACTGGCGGCGGTCTGTCTCATCGGTCTGACCACCTTTGTTATCTCCTGCGCAGGTGTGAAAGCCGGCGGTGTATTCGGTATGCGCTACAAGTCCAAATCCGAATTCGTAGGCGGCGCCATTCTGGTCCTGATCGGCGTGAAGATTCTGCTGGAGCATCTGGGCGTGCTGTAAAAATGAAAAAACGGAAAGCGTGTCAATGGTCGTTGACACGCTTTCCGTTTTGCAGTACGCAAAAGAACCGTGCTCATTTTTATGAGCACGGTTCTTTTTTCAGTCAACAATATCCACAGAAACCTTGACGCCTGTACGCTGGGCGTAGGAACGCACCACGGTGCGGATCTCCTTGGCGATGCGGCCTTGACGACCGATCACCTTGCCCATATCCTCCGGGGCAACGCGCAGCTCCAGCGTCAGCTCGTCACCATTCTCCACCTCGGTCACAGTGACCTGGTCGGGATGCTGCACGAGACTTCTGGCGATATAGAGCAGCAATTCCTTCATGGCTCTCCCCCGGCCTTACAGAACGTCTACCTTCTTCAGCAGGGCACGAACGGTATCGGTGGGCTGGGCGCCGGTCTTGATCCACTCGCGGGCACGGTCAGCGTCGATCTTGATCTCAGCGGGGTTCACGCAGGGATTGTAGGTGCCGATCTCCTCGATGAAACGACCGTCGCGGGGATAACGGCTGTCCGCCACCACGACGCGGTAGTAAGGAGCTTTCTTGGCGCCCATTCTTCTCAGTCTGATCTTAACCATTTGTTCTTTCCTCCAAAAAATGTATTATTTTTATCCAATATCATAAATGCCGGGGCACTTATTTCAATCTCTTCTTGCGGCCAAAACCACGCAGGCTGCCGCTTCCGCCGCCCATCATACCGCTCAGGGCTCCCATGCCCCGTTTGCCGCGGGTCAGCGCTTTGGTCATCTGCTGCATCGCCTCAAAGGATTTCAGCAGCCTGTTCACATCCGACACCTGCTGGCCGCAGCCGGCGGCGATACGCCGCTTCCGGCTGGCATTGAGAATCTGGGGATTCTCCCGCTCCTGCACCGTCATGGACTGGATGATCGCCTTGGTGCGGTCAAACTGCCGGCGGTCGATCTGATCCGGGTCAAAGCCCTTGGCCATATTGCCCGGCAGCATACTGGCGATCTGGCTCAGATCTCCCATATTCTGCAGCTGCTCCAGCTGCTCCAGATAGTCGCTGAGTGTCAGCCGGTTCTTACGCAGCTTCTCCTCCAGCTTCTTTGCCTGCTTCTCATCGTACTGCTGCTCCGCCTTCTCGATGAACGTGAGCATATCGCCCATGCCCAGAATGCGGGAAGCCATACGGTCAGGATGGAACGGTTCGATCATATCCAGCTTCTCGCCGGTACCCACAAACTTGATGGGCTTGCCGGTAGTCGCCCGGATAGACAATGCCGCGCCGCCGCGGGCGTCGCCGTCCAGCTTTGTCAGCATCACGCCGTCGATCCCCAGTGCGTCGTCAAAGGCCTTGGCGGCATTTACCGCGTCCTGACCGGTCATGGCGTCCACCACCAGCAGGATCTCGTGGGGTTTTACCGCGGCTTTGATGTTCCGCAGCTCGTCCATCAGTGCCTCATCGATATGCAGCCGGCCGGCCGTATCCAGAAACACCATGTCGTTGCCGTGGTCGGCGGCGTACTTTACCGCCTCTTTCGCGATGGTCACGGGGTCGATCTGCCCCATTTCAAACACAGGGATGTCCAGCTGCTTTCCCACCACCTGCAGCTGATTGATGGCGGCAGGACGGTACACGTCACAGGCCACCAGCAAGGGGCGTCTGCCGAACTGGCGGCGCATCAGGCCGGCCAGCTTGGCGCCGTTGGTGGTCTTACCGGCGCCCTGCAGACCCACCATCATCACCACGGTGGGGCCTCGGTTGGCGGTGGTGAGCTTGGCATTGGTGCCGCCCATCAGCTTTGTCAGCTCTTCATTGACGATCTTGATGATCTGCTGCGCCGGAGTCAGGCTTTCCAGCACGTCGCTGCCCACGCAACGCTCCGTCACCTCCGCCACAAAGTCCTTGACGACCTTATAGCTGACGTCGGCCTCCAACAGTGCCAGACGCACTTCCCGCATACCGGTGCGGACATCCGCCTCTGTCAGGCGGCCTTTGCCCCGCAGCCTTTTGAATACGCCATTTAATTTTTCGGATAATCCTTCGAAAGCCATGCTTACTCCTTCAGTCCGGCGGTGTTCTCCAAAATATCAGACGCCAGCTTATCCAGCTCAGGATTCTCATACTGGCGGTAATTGATGGTCTTGATCTGCTGCGCCGCCTCTTCAATGGCCGCGAGCTTAGGCTGCATCTGCATAAAGCGGCGAATCAGGCCTGTCTTGTCCTCGATCTCCTGCATGGCCGCCTCCGCACGGACGATCACGTCCCGCACGCCCTGGCGGGAGATGTCGTAGTTCTCAGCGATCTCGCCCAGTGACAGATCCTCATTATAGTAGAGGTCAAAAAATTCCTTCTGCCGTTCGGTCAGGATCTCGCCGTAAAAATCGAACAGCATGGTCATGCGGTAGGTCTGGTTTTTCACGGAGTTCTCCCCTTCCTGTAAGGCACTTTTCCTTCATGTAAAGCTGCAAGCCTTTACAACTTTACCTATGATACACGAGATTTGCCCAAAAGTCAAGGCGAAATGTGGCAGCCAACCGGAATAATTTGAGAGGAAAGGCGGCTATGCCGTCTCTCCTCTCAAAAACGTATTTATTCCACGGTCACGCCGCGCTTTTTGAACTCCTCCACCATCAGGTCCAGGTCGGGCTCGATGTGGATGGGCTCGCCGGCGGACTTGATGGCGTTGGCCACGTCCTTCAGGCCGTTGCCGGTGACCACGGACACCACGGTGGCGTCGTGGG
>CAKTMQ010000142.1 GCA_934573945.1 uncultured Oscillospiraceae bacterium
GCCGTACAACGTTGCAGAGACAAGGCCGTATCACACCCTTTTCATTTTTCCGTACATAGCGGGTGATCCGTTTGCACAGCAGCAGTCCGGCGCTGAAGGACAGCAGCATGGCGGACAGTTCGAACACACCGTGGGGCAGGATACCGGCAAAATAGGCCAGCAGTGAGAAGCCATTGTTAACGTAATAAGCCGCGAAGAACCCCAGGATCATGGCGTTTACGCCCAGCGCCAGCGCCGTCAGATACAGGAATGGGATAAAGCCGTACAAAATACTGACGCCCGTGGCGCGCAGGTTGTTTCCCAGCAGCGACAGCAAATCAATTCTGCCGTCATCCGTGAGAACGTTGTTATCCTGCAGCATCTGGGAGAAATACCCCATGATCCGCGTGGGGATGTCTTTGTTCAGCAGCCCCAATCCGAAGGTCAGCAGGCAGATCACCAGAAAAGAGATGGCCGTGATCAGCAGTTCTTCGCTGAACTCCGTCCGATAAAACTGCCAGAGGGCGCGATGCTGTTTCTTCAGCCAATCCATGGAGTCTTACCCCAGCTTGGCCAGCCCGGCCTGCAGCCGGCGCAGCGTCTCCTCACGTCCCAGGATCTGGCAGATCTCCACGGCACCGCCGGGGGTCACCAGCTTACCGGCGGCGGCAATACGCACCGGCCACATCAGCGTGGCATTTTTTACACCCAGCTGTTCCGCCAATGTGATCAGGCCGTCGTGAATGCTCTCGGTCGTCCACTGGGGCAGCTGCTCCAGCATGGGGATCGCAGCCGTCAGCATATCGCGGCATACGTCCGGATTGGTCTTGGATTTCTTATTGGTGAAGAAATCGATGTCATAGGCAGGGCAGGCGTCAAAGAAGTCCACCTTTTCGGGGATCTCCGTCAGCTTTTCGCAGCGAGCCTGCAGGAGACCCGCAATGGCAGCGATGTCAAAGTCTCCCTTGACGGTCTGACGGATATACGGCTCTGCCACGCGGACAAAATCCTCCGGTGCCATGGCACGCAGATAGACGGCGTTGAAATGATCCAGCTTGGCAATGTCAAAGATGGCAGGGGACTTGGAAATGCCTGTCATGTCAAAAGCCTTTACAAGCTCCGGTAGAGAAAAGATTTCCTGCTCCGCCAGCTCGCCCTTGGGCGACCAGCCAAGAAGCGCCACATAATTGAGGATCGCTTCCGTCAGATAGCCCTGCGCCTTGAGATCCTCGTAGCTGGGATCGCCGTGGCGCTTGGACATCTTGTTCTGCGCGTCCCGCATGACAGGGGAGCAGTGGACATAGGTGGGGATTTCCCAGCCAAAGGCGTGGTACAGCAGATCATACTTCGGCGCGGAGGACAGATATTCGCTGCCACGCACCACATGGGTGATACCCATCAGATGGTCGTCAATGACATTGGCGAAGTTGTAGGTGGGCAGACCGTCCCGCTTCAGCAGCACCTGATCGTCCAGCGTGCTGTTTTCCACAGTGATGTCACCGAAGATCGCGTCGTGGAAGGTGGTGGTGCCCTCGGCGGGGATCTTTTGCCGGATCACATAGGGGTCACCGGCCTCCACGCGCCGGAGTGCCTCCTCCAGCGGCAGGTCGCGGCAGGGATCCGCCGCACGGTCAAAGTCACCGGTGTCCTCCTCGGACTCCGTTTTTTCGCAGAAACAGTAATACGCGCCACCCTTTTCCACCAGCAAACGGGCATACTGACCGTAGGTATCGCGGCGCTGGGACTGGATATAGGGTGCCACAGGACCGCCCACGTCGGGACCTTCGTCATGGGTCAGACCGCATTCGGCCAGCGTGCGGTAGATCACATCTGTAGCGCCTTCCACCAGACGCCCCTGATCCGTATCCTCGATGCGCAGAATAAAGGTGCCTCCCCGGGAGCGGGCGATCAGCCAGGTGTACAGCGCCGTGCGCAGGTTGCCCACGTGCATATAGCCGGTAGGGGAGGGGGCAAAGCGGGTGCGTACCTTTCCATGGGGGATCTTGTCCTCCATCTGGGTAAAATAGTTCCTGTCCATCGCCATAGCAAACTCCTCCGGATCATTGAAAATTTACCTATCCATTATATTGTTTTCCCGGAAAAAGTCAATGACGATCTCCGGATTCCATTGATTTTTTGCAGCGAACGTGATAGGATGGAACACGTAAAAGAAAACGCGGACAGACCGTCCGCCGTCATGTGAGGTAAAAAATGGCTGATCAGAAAAAGAAGAGAATCTTCAGCGGCATCCAGCCCTCCGGTGAACTGACCCTCGGCTCCTATATGGGCGCCATTAAGAACTGGGTAGATCTGCAGGATGATTACGACTGCCTGTACTGCATCGTGGATATGCACGCCATCACCGTGCGGCAGGATCCCGCCACGCTGCGAAAGCGCAGCGTCAACCAGCTGGCACAGTACATCGCCTGCGGCTTGGATCCGGAGAAGAACATCATGTTTATCCAGAGTCATGTGCCCCAGCACGCAGAGTTGAGCTGGATCCTGGGCTGCTATACCCAGTTCGGCGAGCTGAGCCGCATGACACAGTTCAAAGCCAAGTCTGCCCAGCACGCCGACAACATCACCGCAGGTCTTTTCACCTATCCGGTGCTGATGGCGGCGGACATCCTGCTGTATCAGGCGGATCTGGTGCCGGTAGGCGAGGATCAGCGCCAGCACGTGGAGCTGACCCGTGACATTGCCCAGCGCTTCAACAGCGTTTACAGCGATACCTTTGTGCTGCCGGAGGCATTTATCCCCAAGGTAGGCGCCCGACTCATGTCGCTGGATGACCCTACCACCAAAATGAGCAAGTCCCTGCCGGATGGCTGCGTGAACCTGATGGACCCCCCCGAGGTGATCATGAAGAAGTTCAAGCGTGCCGTTACCGACTGCGAGACGGCGGTGAAGTTCGACAAGGAGAACAAGGCGGGCATCTCCAATCTGCTGACCATTTACTGCGCGGCTACCGGCAAGACGCTTCAGGAGGCGGAGGCGGAATTTGAAGGGCAGGGCTATGGTGTGTTCAAGCCTGCCGTGGGCGATGCGGTGGTGGAGCTGCTGCGCCCCATCCGGGAGGAGAGCCAGCGCATCATGGACGACAAAGCCTATCTGGAGGGCGTCTACCAGCAGGGCGCAGAGCGTGCCCGGTGGCTGGCGAAAAAGACGCTCAGCAAGGTGCAGCGCAAGGTGGGCTTTGTGCCCGAGAAATAAAAAGCACCAAATGTTTGGAATGTTTCTTGAAAAATGATTTCAGACATGGTATACTAACTTTACAGGAAAACACCGGAGGCTTCCGGCGATCCATTATAAAACGAAGAAAGGAACATCGTCATTATGATCTACACGACTGAGGTTCAGCATATGTGTCCTGTCGCCAAGGGCGCTTATCACGGCCCGGCTCCCATTCCTGAAGAGGGCAAGTGGGTGCAGGCAAAGGAGATCTCTGATATTTCCGGCTTTACCCACGGTGTGGGCTGGTGCGCACCCCAGCAGGGCGCCTGCAAGCTGACGCTGAATGTAAAGAATGGCGTTATCGAGGAGGCACTGGTGGAGACCATCGGCTGCTCCGGCATGACCCATTCCGCCGCCATGGCTTCCGAGATCCTGATCGGCAAGAC
>CAKTMQ010000143.1 GCA_934573945.1 uncultured Oscillospiraceae bacterium
CTATCAGGGCGTGACACTGGGTGCCCTCAGCCCCCGCGGCGGCCGTGCCGCCAGCAGCGGCAAGCGCCACCCCACCGTCAGCAACGGTGCCACCATTTACTCCGGCGCCTCCATTTTCGGCGGTGAGACGGTCATCGGCGAAAACGCCGTGGTGGGCGGCAACGCTTTCCTGACCGACTCCGTGGCGGCCAACAGCCGCGTGGTCATCCATCCCCCGGAGACCACGATCCACAGCAAATAAAAAACCGAAAAAAGCGCACGACGGCACAGCCGCCGTGCGCTTTTTCCTGCCTGGCGGCATATTCTGCCCCGCTGTGTCGCATACTGAGGGGGAACAAAAACGCGGCCGCCCTGAAACGTTTCCGTCCGCTGCTGCGTTTATCTTATGTAAACCAATCACCCCATACAGCCACATACGTAAAGAGGAAACCATATGGCAGAATTGACAGTGAATACGGAAGCTCTGGTGCACAACTACCGGCATTACGCCGCCGGGGGACAGGTGATCCCTGTGCTGAAGGGAGACGGCTACGGTCTGGGCGCCCGGCAACTGCGGCATCTTCTGCGGGAGCAGGGGGCGTCGCTGTTCGCCTGCGCCACCCCGTCGGAAGCGCTGCGTCTGGCGGAGCCGGACAGTGACCTGCTGCTGCTCAGCTGCGTCCACGATCTGGCGCTGCTGCGCACGCTGCTCCAGAAGGGCGTCATCCTCTCGGTGGAGAGTCTGCCCCAGGCGCAGGCCATCGCCGGCCTGCATATGGATGCCCGGGTGCATCTGGCGGTGGATACCGGCTTTGGCCGCTTCGGCTTCCTGCCGGAGCAGCTGCCGGAGATGCGGCAGGTGTTCTCGCTGGAGGGTCTGCGGGTATGCGGCATCTATTCCCACTTCCGGGGTGCCGGGGCGGCGCCCGCCCAGTTTGCCCGCTTTACCCAGGTGCTGCTGGGGCTGGAGGGCTGCCCGGTGGGGCTGCGCCACATCGCTGCTACCCACACGGCGGAGGTACCCCAGTACCGGCTGGACGCCGTGCGGATTGGCTCCGGCCTCACCGGCTGCTGCGGTCTGGAGCGCGCTGCCTCGCTGCAGGCGCCGGTCTGTACGGTGCGCCGTCTGCAGAAGGGCGACCGGGTGGGCTACGGCGACACGCTGCTGCGCCGGGACACGGACGTGGCGGTGATCGAGGCAGGCACGGCGGACGGCGCCTTTGTCTACCGCTACCGGGGGCTGCGCGCCTGCTGGCGGCAGCGCCGCCGGTATGTGCTCTTCAACGGCGTCAAGGCGCCGGTGCTGGGCGTACCCGGCCTGACCCACACCATGGTGGACGTGACGGGTCTGTCCTGCCGCACCGGCGACATGGCGGTGATCCCCCACGATCTGGTGCTGACCGGCGCCCGGGTACCCCGCCGCTATACGGAGACATGACAAAGCTCCCCGCATACGGATGTATGCGGGGAGTTTTTCAACAAATAACTTAAAACATCCAGTAAATCGCGTCCCGCAGGATCAGAATGACCCCCAGCACGCATATGGCCGCCCCAATGAAGAAGAAACCGCCGCCGAGAATGGGCTTGCGGGGTTTGCTCTCCGTGATGCTCTCCGGGTGAGACGGGTCATAGTAGCCGGTGACCTGCCGCCCTATGCCCTTGCCGCTGGAGAACACGGCGCGGCTGCAATAGCGGTAGGTCTTGCCATCCACCGTGTACTCATAGGTGGGGATGTAGACCGTCTCCCGCAGCAGCTCCTGACCGCTGCCGTCGTCCCGCTCCACCCAGCGCTCGTTCTCCGATTTCTCCAGCGCCACCACCGTCATCGTGGTAGCGGCGGTGTATTTCCGGCGATCTGATTCGTACTCCGCATAGGCGCTCCGGCGGCTCCGGATCCCCAACCAGACCAGCAGTGCCGCTGCCAGCAGCAGTCCGATGCCCCAGCCCAAGTTTTCCATACGCTGCTCCTCCTGTTATGTAAGATCGTGATACCCTGTTGAAAACAGTATACCGGAAAGGAGCTGCGCGGTCAACTGCCTGTCGGAGATTTCCTGTGCGGAGAGGGCATAAAAAGTCCCTGCCGGGGAGTAAATTTACCCGGCATTTTATGTTTACTGCTCTTCGGTGACCATGAGGGCGAAAAACCTCATCATGTCCGCGGTGGTGTCCTCGATGTAGCTGGTAAAGGTGACGGTGCAGACATAGTCACCCACAGGGATGTAGAACTGCACGCCGTAGACAGGAGCGTTGCCGTCATACATACCGGTGGCACGGATGCCCTCATAGGATTGCCCCAGAAACTCGATGGTGTCTCGGGATACCGTCACGTCGGTGATACCTCTGGAGGCGTAGGCGCTCTCGGCCTGGCTCTTGCCCAGATCGGCAAAGGCGGCCATGTCCAGCGTCACACCATCCTCCGTCTGGGGCTTTGTCATGACGATGCTGCTGGTCTGCTGCCGGTCAGCGGTCATCAGATACATATCGTAGATCTGGCTGCCGCCGTCCAGCGCTTCCTGAACCAGCTGCTCCTGACTTTTGGCCTCGTCGTCGGTCAACTGGTTCAGCTCGTCCAGCTCCTGCTGGCTCAGGTAGGAGAATTCCTCCGGCGCCGTGCAGGTCAGCTTCAGAAATTCGTTGGTATAGGTCTGGCCATCCACGGTGCCCGGCGCAAAGACAGCCGCCTTGCTGCCGCACCCCGTCAGGCTCATCAGCAGCGTCAGCGCCAGTATCAGCGCCGCCGCACAGGTGATTCGTTTCACGGTTTTCCTCCTTTTTGCGGCGTCATGCCGCCGGGTGTACAGGAAAGATTATAGAGCAAAACCCTCTTTTCGTCAATATACCAATGTCTGGCAGCGGAAAAGGCGGAGAAAACCGGCAGGGAGACCCGCCGGCAGGGCGGGTCTCCCTGCCGGCCAGCATACACGTATCACTTTATCAACAGACCGCCCACCAGCGAGAGATAGGCCGGGGCTTTGCCATCTTTGCCCCACAGAACGGGCAGGTGGAAATAGTGCTGAGAACAGCCCTCCACGTCGCCGCCCAGCGCCTCGATGGAGTAGCGCAGCAGCTCCGGATGACGGCAGGGGCGTCCCTGTGCCTTTTCGCACGTCGGGCACTGGTCGCAGGTGCCTGCCAGCAGCATCTGGCTGCCCGGCGTCTCCCGCTCCCACTGCTGCAGCACCACCCGGTACAGCCGTTTCTCCCGCTTCAGCGCCTCAATGGCCTTGTCCAGCGGCTGTCCCGGCGCATCGGCCTGCAGAATGCGGGCGTACAGCCGCAGACCTCTGTAGGCGCGCCAGACGGTCATGGGGTCGAAGTCGAAGGGCGGACACGTCCAGCGGGTGTTGTAGCTGCTGCATTGTTGACAGAAGGGCAAAAACTTCTCCACATGGACAAAGCGCTCCACAAACGATGCGGCATCTGTCTCCACCGTCATCTCGCGGATCTGATACTGGAATGACATTTCGGATACCTCCGTTATCATAACTGCCGGTACCATCGATCGATGGTACCATCGATTAACAAGGGCAAACACGCCTGACAGCGTGTCTTTCCGGCGCTTTTTGCCCTTTTCGCCTTGGCGGGCGCCAGCCCGCCTG
>CAKTMQ010000144.1 GCA_934573945.1 uncultured Oscillospiraceae bacterium
CCTTCCATGTAAACACCCCCGTTTCTTCTATTATAGCAGAAACAGGGGCGTTTGGGTAGTTTCTTGACAGACTGAGGAGGGCGTCCATTTGGACGCCCTCCTTAATATTATAGCGTTTATAGTGTTGATGGCTCGTCATCAGGCGAACCGGCAGCGCAGCACGGGGATCGGTGCGGGTTCTTCCCGGACGTCCTGCTGTTCCATCGCGGCCAGCACGGCCTTGACGGCACTCCAGGAAAAGACAAGACCGCACAGCAGCGGCAGACAGACGGCGGCCTTGTGGGTGAGACATGTGGCTGCCAACAAGGCGGATGCCGCCACCAGGACAAGGGAGACGGCTGCGACTGCGGCGTAGACGTGGCTGTTTTTCATGGCAGATTCCTCCTTAAAATGTGTTTTTAGGGGTTGAGTTTTCTGTAATGATATAGTAGAATATTTAACAAGAAAAGTAAAGCTACGAAATCTAACAGTCCATATCAGAAGAACTAACAAAAAGGGAGGACGCATATGGAAACAGCACGGTGCAGAGCATTTTTGGCGGCTGCGGAGACGGGGAGCTTCTCCAAGGCTGCGGAAGCGCTGAGCTATACGCCCTCCGGCGTGAACCAGCTGGTGACGGCGCTGGAGAAGGAATTAGGCTTTCCCGTGTTCCGGCGCAACACCAAGGGCGTTACACTGACGGAGAACGGAGAGCTGCTGCTGCCTGCGGTGCGGGAATTTTTGCGGCAGGAGGATCGTATCTTTGAATTGTCGGCGGAGATGAATGGTCTGCTGATCGGCAGCGTGACCATTGCCGCCTATTCCAGTATCGCAACCCATTGGCTGCCGGCGGTGATCAGCGCCTTTCAGCAGGATTATCCCAAGGTGCGGATCCGTCTGATGGAGGGGATCTGGCAGGAGGTGTCCAAATGGCTGGATGACCGGGCTGCGGATATTGGCTTTTTCAGCTACCAGGAGGGAATGCCCTATGAGTGGATCCCGCTGGCGGAGGATCCCATGCTGGCGCTGCTGCCCAAGGATCACCCACTGGCGAACGCGGAGGTGTATCCCCTGAAGGAGTGTGCCAATGACCGGTTCATCATGCCGGCGCTGGGCTGTGACGATGACGTAACGGCGCTGTTTGCCAAAAACGGGATCGAGCCGAATGTGCAGTTTACCACGCTGGAGAGTTTTTCTGTGATGTCCATGGTGGAACAGGGGCTGGGTATGTCGGTGATGAACGAGCTGATCACAAAGAAGCGGATCTGCGATGTTGTAAAGATGCCCATCGACCCGCCGTCTCAGATCACATTGGGTATCGCGCTGCACTCCAAAGCGGACGCGTCTCCCGCGGTACGTATGTTTTTGAAGTATGCTGTCAAAATGCTGACCCAGACGGCGAAGTGACACCGGAGCCGGTCGTTTTGCCTTGCGCCGCCGGGAAAAATGTGGTATACTACAACATCATCGATTTTGGAAAGGAGCACACGATGCGAGTTATCGACCTGGAAAATATCAACAGCGCTATGGGGAATGAGACCCAGTTTGTCCTGCGCTGTGAGGAGGTCTTTCACGATAAGATCAGTGCGGCGGCCGCCGCTATTCTGTCCAACCGGCAGGAGCGGCCGGTGGTGACGCTGACGGGACCTTCCGGTTCGGGCAAGACCACCACGGCGCTGCGGCTGGAGGAATATCTGAAAAATCTGGGTGTGAAAGTCTGTGTGATCCATATGGATAATTTCTTCCTGCCGCTGGATCGCCGTCCGCCGGAGGCCACAGACTGGGAGTCCCCCTACTGTGTGGATGTGGACAGTCTCATCAGCTGCATCAGCCAGCTGATGGACGGCAAAGAGGTGGACATCCCCTGGTATGATTTTAAGACCGGCAATACCGGCGGCTATACGAAGATGCAGGGCTATTCCGACGCGGTGATCATCGCCGAGGGTATCCATATGCTCAACCCGCTGATCTTCGATAAGCTGCGGGGTGTGGCCAACGGCGTCTATGTGGCGCCTCGCACCCGTATCATCACCAATGATGACAAGATCGTTCGGCCGGAGCAGCTGCGGGTCGCCCGCCGCATGATCCGGGATTACAATACCCGCGGCCACAGTGTGGCCGAGACGGTGGCGCGATCCGAGAGTGTGGATCGGGGCGAGGTCAATTATATCCAGCCCTACAAGCACAATGCCGCTATTCACATTGACACCTTCCATGACTATGAGCCGTGCATTCTGGCCAAGTATCTCAATGAGATCCCCAGCTTCCGTCAGGAGATGACGCCGGAGTTCCTGGAGAGCCATGGGCTGGTCGATCTGATGAAGGTGGTGGGCGGCGTGCCGCCCCTGCACTGCCCCTATGTGCCGCGCAACTCGCTGGTGCGTGAGTTTGTGGGCGGCAGCTGCTATGAATATTGAGAAGAATATCGAATAAAGAAGCGAGGAGTGACATAAAATGATCATTACCATCAGCCGGGAATTCGGAAGCGGCGGCCGTGAGCTGGGAAAGCGTCTGGCAGAGGCGCTGCACATCCCCTGCTACGACCACCAGATCATCGAAATGATCGCCAAGGAGAACGGATTGAACGCCGATTACGTGGCCAATGTGGGCGAAAAATGCGTAGAAGCGGCATATCCCATGACCATCGGTCACCGTCTGGCTATGATGCCGGTCACGGTGATGGATCAGCCCATCCGTGTGGCGGTGGCACAGCGTCAGCTGCTGGAAAAGTTTGCCCAACAGGGTGATTGTGTCATCGTGGGGCGCTGTGCCGACGTGATCCTGAAGGATTATCATCCGCTGAATCTGTTTGTCTATGCGGATATGGAGGCCAAGATCCAGCGCTGCATGAAGCGTGCACCGGAGGGCGAGCACCTGACACGCAATGAGATGGAAAAGGCCATCTGCCGCATCGATAAGGAGCGTGCCCAGAACCACCTGATGTACGCTGACACCAAATGGGGCAGCCGGGAGGGTTACCATCTGTGTATCAATACCACGGATCGGGAGATCAAGAAGCTGATCCCGTCACTTGCCCAGTTCTGCAAGGACTGGTTTGCGGAGTGAGCTTCCGCTACAAAGGAGAAATGCGATGAAGATCCGCTTCAATGAGGATCCTGCCGTGGTGGCGGGGATCCGGGAGGGACTGCGGCGCAAGGACGGCTATTGCCCCTGTCGGCTGCAGAAGACACCGGAGAACATCTGTATGTGTCAGGAATTCCGGGATCAGATCGCCGATCCCAATTTTGAGGGCTACTGCCACTGCCGCCTATATTATAAGGAGAAGTGACGACTGTCCGAGGATGATAAAAGATGAAAAAGGAAGCGCCTGCGGCTTTAGGCCGCAGGCGCTTCCTTTGCTATTGCAGATTCCTTACCGGGAAAGGAGTCTTACAAGGAGGCGTGCAGTTTGGCAGCACGCTTCTTGCCGTACATACAGCAGGCCACTACGTAAGCAATCGCGCAGGCCACACCGATGATATAGGAGATCGTCCAGGGAATGTTGAAACCGATGTGGGCGTTGGCGATGTAGGTGATGCAGATGAAGGTGTAGAAGCCGCCGGGGATCATGGGCATCCAGGCCCACTTGCCCTTGCC
>CAKTMQ010000145.1 GCA_934573945.1 uncultured Oscillospiraceae bacterium
TCAGCCCTCCACCACGCTGGACATCTACACCCACGCCTTCGACAAGAACAAAAAGGCCGCCAGCGCGGGCTTGCAGGAAATGCTGGAGATATGACATGGGATAGCTCAATTGGATCACAAAATGCGCAATAGTGGTCAAATCAGGTTTCAATTCTCCTAACTTTCCGCATATAAAAACCGTCTCAAACGATACGTTTGAGACGGTTTTTGGTACGCCTGACTGGATTCGAACCAGCGGCCTTTAGAGTCGGAGTCTAACGCTCTATCCATCTGAGCTACAGGCGCATATTTGGTTGTTCTCTGCGGAAATAGTAGTCAAATAGTAGTCAACAACTACGCATTTTTTCTCTGCGCTTTCCGCAAACGCAGTTGCCGCAACGGTTTGTGCCATATCTCAAGAGGAGACGCCTGAAACGTCGGAGTCTAACGCTCTATCCATCTGAGCTACGGGCGCGTATACAATTGACTGCTCCGTTCACCGGAAAGCCTAATTATTATAGCAACTATTCGCTGCAATGTAAAGAAAAATTTTTTGAAAAAAGATTGTTAAAAAAGTTGACAATTTTTTTTCGATGCGCTATTATAACAGTAAAATTTTGTCCCAAAGGATGGTTTATATGAAAAAGCAAAAGATCTCTGATGCCGTGATCCACCGGCTCCCGCGTTATTACCGCTATCTGGATGATTTGTATAACAAGGGCGTTGTCCGTATTTCGTCTCATTCGCTGGGGGATAAGATGGACATTACAGCTTCGCAGATCCGTCAGGATCTCAGCTGCTTCGGTGAGTTCGGGCAACAGGGCTATGGTTATAATGTGGCGGAGCTTCGCGCGGAGATCGGCCATATTCTGGGCATTGACAACGACCACCGGCTGATCATCATCGGCGCCGGTCATCTGGGTCATGCATTGCTGCAGAACTTCGATTTTGCCAAGGTAGGCTTCCGGCTGGACTCAGCCTTTGACGTTTCCGCGTCGCTTATCGGCGACGAGATCAACGGTGTGGCCGTTCACTCCATGGATGAGCTGGATGACTATGTGGCGCAGCATCACCCGGACGTAGCCGTGCTGACGGTACCGCAGCACGTGGCGCAGCCGCTGGCTGACCGGCTGGTGGCGCTGGGTGTCCGCGGCTTCTGGAATTTTACCAATGTGGAGATCTCCGTGCCTGACGATGTCTATTCCGAGGACATTCACTTTGTCGATACGCTGCTGACCCTCAGCTATCGTATCTCCCGCAGCACGCAGGAATAAAAAACGGCTTGGCTGCTCTCACACTTTGCCGCTGCTCACATACTATGGAATGAGACTCCCTTACAGAGTCTGAAATTTCATAGGAGGTTACGCTATGTGTAATCAGAATTCCTGCTTCGGCGGCAGCAGCTGCTGCTGGATCATCATCGCCATCATCCTGCTGTTCCTGTTCTGCGGCAACGGCTGCGGCGGCAACGACAGTGGCTGCGGCTGCAATAACGGCTGCGGCTGCTAAACATCGGATACCCGAGCCCCATCGAGAGATGGGGCTCATTTTTTGCTTCAAATCGCCGCGCAGCTGTGCTATACTTAAAACTGCTCTTTACTGGTGACGCCGTATGCCGCGGCGTATAGGAGAGAAAAATGCTCTGACAGGAGGGATCCGCGTGCATATCCGTCAATTCTACGAGACATACCGTGAGCACCGTCCGGGATTGCTGTGCTCACGGGGTGAATACGCTGTGCTGGTGCCGCTGGTGGAGACGGCGCAGGGGCTTTGTCTGCTGTATGAGGTGCGTGCCGGCGGCATCCGTCAGCCGCACGAGGTCTGCTTTCCCGGCGGCCGGATGGAAACAGGGGAGACCCCCGTGGCCTGCGCCTTGCGGGAGACCTGTGAGGAGTTGGGGATCCCCGCCGGGGAGATAGAGGTCATCGGCGCATTGGATTTTCTCTATCTCCGCTCCGACGCCCTGATGTATCCCATTCTGGCCAGACTTTCTCCGGATGCATTGTCCCGCCTTCGGCCGAATCCCGGTGAGGTGGCGGATACGTTTCTGCTTCCGGTGCAGTGGCTGACAGAGCATCCGCCTGTCCTGTACCGCTATCCGCTCCGCCCGGTGATCGGGGAGGATTTTCCTTACCGCACAGTGCAGAGCTCGCCGGATTATCCGTGGGGGGACGGCCGGGTGGAGGTGCCTGTCTATGACACAAAGCCCTACCCCCTCTGGGGGCTCACCGCCCGTATCACCTATTATCTATTGAAAAATGTGCAGACCTGACGGTCTGCACATTTTTTATAGTCTGATCTCCACAGGCTTGTCGATCTCCAATCGATCCGGTGACACACGGCAGCTGTACGCTGCAATGCCTACGCCTGCCGCCTGTGCCGCGCGCAGTGCGGCGCCGAAGGCCGGATGGGTGGCGTCGTTCGGGGAGAAGTCTACCACATCCGCCATCTGGATCACGAAGAACACGGTGGCGCGGTGTCCCTGCGCCACGGCGTGCATCAGCTCGTGCAGATGCTTTACACCCCGCTCTGTGGGGGCGTCGGGGAACCGGGTGTGGCCGTCCTCCTCCAGCGTCACGCCCTTGACCTCCACCAGATGCAGGCCGTTGGCCGTCTCCAGACAAAAATCCAGCCGGGACTGGCCGAAGGTGAACTCTGGCCGGATGTGCCGCACCGACGGGTCAAATGTTTGGGCCCATTCGGCAAATACCCGGTTGGGCGCCTGCGCATCCATGTTGATCAGGCGGCTGCCCTTTTCCACGGCGATGAGGTCGTAGGCTGTTTTGCGGGCGGGATTGGCCGCCCTTTCCACATATACTGCCGCACCGGGCACCAGCAGCTCCCGGCAGCGTCCGGTGTTCTTCACGTGACACACCGTCTCCGCGCCGTTGACCAGTACCTGTGCGATAAAGCGGTTTGGCCGCGCCAGGAAAATGCCCTTTTCTACCTGTCCGTACTGCATGACAGCCCCTCCTTTGCATATTTTACAGTATAGCATGGCATCCTCTCTTTGCAATGCTTTCTTTTTTCCTTGTCCGAAGCGTCAATATATCTAAAAATTATTTAGAAGAACTCACAAAATTTGTAAAACAGGGTAAATAAAGGTTGAATTAATGCCAAACGTTTGGTACAATTAAACCATCATAATGGAATGAGAGGTGATTTGGGCATGGATTATTCCAACCTGTTTGTCTGCCTGATGGGGCTTTGCACCGTATTCATCGGTCTGATCTGCATCATCGTGCTGGTTTCTGTGATGAGCAACGTGGTGCGCAGAACAGACGCGAAGGCAGCGCCTGCCGCCATCGCTGCACCTGCCGCCGCCGCACCCGTATCGTCAGCCGTCACGCCGGAGCTGGTGGCCGCCGTGGCTGCCGCCGTCGCGGAGGAGATGGGCACTGACATCAACGCCATTCGTATCGTTTCCATGAAGAAGATTTGAGGAGGAAAAAACACATGAAGAAATACAGAGTCAACGTAAACGGCACCGCCTATGAGGTGGAGATCGAAGAGATGACCGGCGCCCCCGCTGCCGCCCCTGTGGCTGCTGCGCCTGCCGCACCCGCTCCCGCAC
>CAKTMQ010000146.1 GCA_934573945.1 uncultured Oscillospiraceae bacterium
CACCGGCAGGGACTGGAACACGTTCAGCGCCACGTCGCCGGTGCCGGGAGGCATATCCACGAACATATAGTCCACGTCCTGCCACAGTACGTCGCCCCAGAACTGCTGCACCACGCCGCCGATGACGGGACCGCGCCAGATCACCGGGTCGGTCTCGTGCTCCAGCAGCAGATTGACGCTCATCATCTGGATGCCGGTGCGGCTCTCAGCGGGCAGAATGGCGTCGCCCATGCCCTGTGCCCGGCCGTGGACGCCGAAAGCGCGGGGGATGGAGGGGCCGGTGATGTCCGCGTCCAGAATGGCCACGTTGTAGCCCTCACGACGGACGGCCACCGCCAGCTGGCTGGTGACCATGGATTTGCCGACGCCGCCCTTGCCGGATACGACGCCGTAGACCTTGCCGACGCGGCAGCCATCCCGCAGCGGCTTCTTCTCAAAGGGGTTTGCTTCCTTGCGCTCCGCGCAGCTCTCGCCGCAGGTGCTGCAATCGTGGGTACAATCGCTCATAATGGGTTCTCCTTTTCCTCAAATGATCTGCGTGATCAGAAATTGTCCCGATCGTTATAGACGTGTCCGCACAGCGGACACTTGGGATGGTCAAAGTCGTGACAGCTGCCGCAGACAGGACAGGTGCGCTGGGGCAGGCCGCTGCTGCCGGTGTCTACGTTGGCCGGTACACTGCCGCCGGTGAAAAATTCCAGCTTGCCGCAGGTGGGGCACGCCGTGATAGACACATCCAGCGCGCCGGCCACCAGGTTGGGCAGATCGCCGAAGAGCCAGCTGGTCTTGCCCAGCTGCAGACGCTCCTGCCCGACAAAGCGCATGGGCGCGCCGCAGCGGAGACAGTCAAATTGTGCCATGGGACACCTCCTTCACTACACATTATAATGTATAGCACCAAATCCTGCCGCTGGCAAGTCTATATTGTCAGTAGCGTGACATTTTCACGTCCCGACAGATAGGCGCCCTCCCGCTTCTGGCAGGTGAACAGCAGGATCTGCCGCTGCCGGCTCTCCTGCAGAAGGTAGTCCAGGGCGGCGTGGAGACGGTCGTCGTCAAAGCTCATCAAGGCATCGTCCAGTACCAGCGGCACGTGCTTGTCCGGGGGCAGCACCATGTCGCAGATGGCCAGCCGCACCGCCAGATACAGCTGGTCGGCGGCGCCCTGACTCAGCAGCTGTACGCTGCGCTGGGCTCCCTCACTGTCGGTCTCCAGCGACAGGTCGCTGGAGAGAAACACCGTCTGGTACCGCCCGGCGGTGATCTGGGAGAAGATCTCCGCCGTTCTGGCGCCCAGTGCCGGGGAGAATCGGTTTTGCAGCGTGGTGTTGGCCTGCTCCAGCGTCTCCATGGCCAGCACGATGGCGTCATACTCCTCCTGCAGCTGCGCCAGCTGTTGGCGGCGCTGCTGCAGCTGAGCTGTCAGGTCGTCGGCGCTGTCCAGCGAGCGCAGCTGGCCGGTCAGCGTATCCAGCTGGGAACGCGCCTCCTGCCGGGCGGCGATGGCGTCGGGCAGCAGCTGCGCCAGATCTTCCTGTGAAACGGAGGGGGCGGGGAGGGGTTCTTCGGTGGGAAGCGGTTCCTGAGGCAGATGCTCCCGGAGGAGATCGCGGCGCATGGCGGCATCCCGGGCGGTCTGCCGGGCATCCTGCAGCGCCGCCTGCTGGAGGCGCAGCTGCGCCAGTGTCATCTGTGCACCGCTCAGGTCGGCGGCGGAGGGGGCGTAGGGACGTATCGCAGCCAGCAGCGCCGAAAGCTGCCGGGCGTACAGTGCGCTGAGACTGGCGGTTGTGGCTGCCGCCTGTTCGGCGCGGCCGGCGGCCTCTCTGCGGCGTCGGAGAAGAGGCAGATAGGTGTCGATCTGTTCTTGCAGCGTAGTTCGGTCGGCACAGGCTTGCGCCTGCGCGGCGCTGACCTTGCGGCGGGCGCGGAGAATCAGGCAGAGGATCGCTGACCACAGCAGCGTCAAACCACCGTAGAGATAGATCTGGGGGCGGTCATGGAGATGGAATGCCAGCAGTACCGCCCAGCCTGCCAGCAGGACGGCGGACAGAATGGGCAGCAGAGGAGAGGGGGTCTGCGGCGCCGTGATGGCATCCAGCTGTGCCTGACAGCCGGCTTCATCGGCGGGGGAAAGGGGGTGTGCGGCACATACAACGGCGGCGGCCTCGGCTTCGGCACCGGCCTGCTGCGCCGCTTCCTGAGCGGCGTGCAGCGCCGCTTCGTTGTCCTGCAGCGCGGCGCACTGGCCTTCCAGACGGCGCATAGTGTCGTCGTCCGGCAGTTGACCGGCGGCTTCAGCCAGCCATGCGGCGCGGCGTTCCGCCTCCTGGGCGGCATCCGCGGCTGCGGCGTAGGATCGGGCGTCCTCCTGCTGCTGCCACTGACGCCACGCGGTCTGCTGCGCTTCCAGCGCGGCCACCTGACGGGTCAGCTCTTCGGATCGCTGCCGGGCAGTATCCGCCTGATGGCGCAGGTCATCGATGCGGGACAGCTGGGTTTCCAGTTGCTCGACCTCCTGCTCCAGCAGAGGGATCTGGCCGGTGGCGCGGTTGCTTTTGCGGCGGTTCAGCTGTTTTTTAAGACGACCCTGGATTTCACTGTAGGAGGCGTCCTCTTCACCGGTGGTGATTAGTGCGGAGATGCGGCGCTCCAACTCTTTGTTGCTGTCTACGGCCAGCGCGTTCTGACGGATAAAGGCGCTGCGCTCGAATACCTCCCGGGGGATACCCAGCAGCACCTCACCGGCATCAGCACCGTCTATGTTGGGGACGGCGGTGGCGGTGCCGGTATAGGTGCAGGTGAAGTGCCCCATGGGCGCATTGGCACGTTTTGTCTCCCGGGAGAGCGTCAGGCGCGTGCCGTCCTCTGTGGATATATGCAGCTGCCCGCGCATGGCGGCGCCGCTCCAGGGGGCATAGCGGTTCTTGTCCGCCAGTGCGCCGCGGTCGCGGGTGTTCAGGCCATAGAGCATGATCCGCAGAAACTGACTCCAGGTGGATTTCCCGGATTCGTTGGGAGCATAAATGCAGTTCAGCCCGGGGTGCAGGGTCAGATGCTGATTCTGCAGTTTGCCAAATGTAGCCCGCATTTCCAGAATATCCACGGTGCGCTCCTCCTGTAGTGTACAAATTAAATATAGTATAGCACAGGGGAAGAGGGATTGCCATCTGAAATCGCAGTGGACACCAAGAAAAATTTTGAAAAAATTCAAAAAAGATGTTGACATTTATAAACTGGAGTGGTATTATATCAACTGTTCCGCGGTTATGGGACGTGTACCTTGTAAATTAAACAACGAACGAAACGAAAAGCACCAGACGGGAGTGTGAAGGACTGTGAAAGCAGTCTGGAACGCAACTGAAAACTTGCCGGAGCGGGGTTAAGTCAATTACCCGTGAAGGTAAGTATAAAAAGTTTTTGAAGCTATGACAAATAGCTCTGTAAAGATTAGCTCAGCGGAAACGCTGTGTTGATACAATTTATAGAGAGTTTGATCCTGGCTCAGGACGAACGCTGGCGGCGTGCTTAACACATGCAAGT
>CAKTMQ010000147.1 GCA_934573945.1 uncultured Oscillospiraceae bacterium
CGCCAAAGAGCAGGTTTGCCATGATCATGGCCGGCACATCCTCCGTATCGCAGCGCCAGCCCATGGACAGCTTGCCCTGGGTCACGTCCATCTCCTCGGTCAGATAGCGGGGCTGTGCAGGCGCCGCCACACGGCGGATCGGCTCGCAGGCCGTCACCACCCCTCTGGGCAGCGCGGCAAAGGCGCTGCAAAGCGCCGTCTCCACCCGATCCTGCCGGGCGCTGCCGCAGTAGAACAGCTCCATCCGGCTGGTAGCCAGCAGTTCACGGTAGTGCTGAAACAGCTTATGGTTATTGATCCGGGAAGCCGACTCCTCGTCGCCCAGACGCAGCACGCCGTAAGCCTCACCGGCACACATCTCCTGCATGAGCCGTACATCCGCCCAGTCCTGCTTGTCGTTGCGGATGGCACGGATGGCGTCGATCAGATTCTGCTTCTCGCTCTCCACATATTCCGCCAGGAAATGACCGCTGCTGGTCACAGGATCCAAAAACAGCTCACCCAGCAGGTCGGCCACCGGCTCCAGCAGCTTTTCGCCGCCGGGAGCGAAGGCATCATCAATCACAGAGGCCACAAAGCCCACACACTGGCGCTCACCCTTCTTGCGGACAGTATAATCGATCTGCGCACCGTAGAGGGTATCCAATGCGGCAGAGAGACTCTCCATATCCGGGCAGCGCATGGTGCCCCGGCGCAGCACGGCCGGCAGCAGCGCATTGCTGGAGGCCGTCTCGCGGCGCAGCGGCGTCACCAGATGCGCGCTGAGAACGCTCGTCTTAAATTTTGTCGCCGGCAGATATGTCAAAAAAACATTCTGCATGATCTCTTTTCGATGTTCGTACACAGCTAACCTCCTAAGTTCGTATATAAATATGGATAATAGTATACACCTATTCTTCCCGAAAGAAAAGAGAAAAGTTCGGCTATCGCTTCTCGGGCTAGTGCTTCTCCTCTCTTCCGGTTGACGTACCGGGGCGTCTGCGCTATAATAAAATCGGAAAATAGGGAAAGGAGCCGTTCCATGAATGCTTCACAACGCCGCAGCGCCATCTACCAGCATTTGACACAGGCCACCGCGCCAATCAGCGCCACCACACTGGCACAGCAGTTTTCCGTTACACGACAAGTCGTCGTGGGCGACATCGCCCTGCTGCGCGCCGAGGGTCGCCGCATCACTGCCACACCCCGGGGCTACGTGATCCCCACAGAAAGCGGATTACTGCGCACCATCGCCTGCATCCACAGCAGCGAGGATACACAGCGGGAGCTGTTCGCTATGGTGGACTGCGGCTGCACGGTAGTGGATGTGATCGTGGAGCACCCAGTCTATGGACAGTTGACAGCGCCGCTGGCACTCTCCAGCCGGTATGACGTAGAGCAGTTCATCCAGCGGATGGCAGAATCCCACGCCCAGCCCATCAGCGCTCTCACCGGTGGTGTTCATCTTCACACCCTCTCCTGTCCCAGCGAGGAGATCTTTTGCCTGTTGAAAACAACCTTACAGAACATGGGCTTCCTGTATACCCAGCCTGAGCAAAACAACACTTGACAATCTCCCCATCTTGTTTATAATAGAGTGGACTGGTGTCTTGACACCCGTCCACTCTATTTGTATGTAAGAGAGTTAAGAGGTACATCGTATGAAAAAGATCCATGCATTTCTGACACGGAAAAATATTGTTTTTTCCGCCAGGCGCTATTTTATCGACGCCATGGCCGCCATGGCACAGGGCTTATTCTGCACGCTGCTGGTGGGCACCATTCTGGACACCATCGGCAAGCAGTTCGGCGTAGGCTTTCTGACGGACGCGTTTCTCACCATCAAGCAGGGTGAGACGGTGTTGAGCTACACCATCGGTGGGTTCTGTGCCCTGATGGTGGGGCCTGCCATGGCGGTCGCCATCGGCAACGCACTGCAGGCACCGCCGCTGGTTCTGTTCTCACTCATTACCGTAGGCTTCGCCACGAACACCATGGGCGGTGCCGGCGGCCCTCTGGCGGTGTTTTTTGTGGCGATCCTGGCCGCTGAAGTGGGCAAGGCCGTCAGTAAGGAGACGAAGATCGATATTCTGGTGACGCCTATCGTTACCATTCTGGCAGGCATCGGCTTTGCCGCACTGGTGGCGCGTCCCATCGGCGCCGCTGCCATTTCGGTGGGCAAGGCCATCATGTGGGCTACGGAGCTGCAGCCCTTCTTTATGGGCATTCTGGTCTCGGTGATCATCGGCGTGGCACTGACACTGCCCATCTCCTCCGCCGCCATCTGTGCTTCCCTCGGTCTGACGGGGCTGGCAGGCGGTGCGGCGGTAGCCGGGTGCTGTGCCCAGATGGTAGGGTTCGCCGTGATGAGCTTCCGGGAAAACCGCTGGGGCGGTCTGGTGGCGCAGGGTATCGGCACCAGTATGCTGCAGATGGGCAACATCGTCCGCAATGTGCGGATCTGGATCCCGCCCACGCTGGCAGCCGCTGTGACGGGACCTATCGCTACCTGCCTCTTTAAGCTGCAGATGAACGGCTCCCCCGTCTCTTCCGGTATGGGCACCTGCGGCTTCGTGGGACAGATCGGCGTTTATACCGGCTGGGTCAACGATGTGGCCAGCGGCGCCAAGGCTGCTATCACCGCCAGCGATTGGCTGGGTCTGATCCTGATCTCCTTCGTGCTGCCCGCTGTGCTGACGTGGCTCTTTGCTTTGCCGCTGCGGAGCTGGGGCTGGATCAAGGACGGCGATCTGAAGCTGGATCTATAAGGTCAAATGAAGCACGCCCTCTCCTTGCGGAGAGGGCGTGCTTCATTTAGTACTTTCTTTCATGAAAAAATACTCTATCAAAAATACAGTGTAAAAAACTGCCGCCTCACTCCATCTCCCTCAACAATTCCTCCGGCGTCATCCCAAACAGCTTCGCCAGCGCCATCAAATTCGTGGTGCTGGGATCGGACGCCCCCGTTTCCCATTTGGACACCGCCTGCCGGCTGACACCCAGTGTCTCCGCCACAAATTCCTGCGTCATCCTGCAAGCCGTCCGATGTTTTTTCAGTATCTCACCCAGTGATCTTGCGCTCTCCGCTTTCTCCTGTCTGACCGGCCCGGATCGGATATACTTTCTCAGTGCCATGATCAGCAGGATGATCACATATACCGTCACCGCCAGAACCACAAGTGTCACGACAGACATAATCATCGTAGTTTTCATCGCTCTACCCTCCTTTCCTGCAGCCAGTATACCGCCATCTTCCCGGTTACACCACCAACTATCGCGCAATTCTTCGGTTGCGCCGTATTCTCTTACGGGCAAAAAAACAACGGCGCATCTGCGCCGTTGTTTTATCATTCACTTCAGAGGAATTACTCCTCGTCCTCAGCCACTTCGTCCTCGTCAGCAGCGGGCGTCAGCAGAGCACGGATGGACAGGGAGATCTTCTGCTTCTCCTCGTCGATGGCCGTGATCTTGGCGTCCACCATCTGGCCCTCGGACAGGACGTCACCGGGCTTCTCGATGCGGCGATCCGCGATCTGGGAGATGTGGATCAGGCCATCCA
>CAKTMQ010000148.1 GCA_934573945.1 uncultured Oscillospiraceae bacterium
CAGGAGCGCGCCCATCTGCTGGAGGGTCTGCTGATCGCCCAGGACAACATCGACGAGGTCATCCGCATCATCCGCACCAGCTACGACAACGCCAAGGAAAACCTGATGACCCGCTTTGCACTGGACGATGTGCAGGCGCAGGCCATTCTGGATATGCGTCTGAAGGCGCTGCAGGGTCTTGACCGGGAGAAGCTCCAGACCGAGTATCAGGAGCTGGAGGACAAGATCGCCTACTTCAACCGCATCCTCTCCGACGAGGGGCTGGTGAAGTCCATCCTCAAGGAGGAGCTGACCACCATTGCCGACAAGTACGGCGACGACCGCAAGACCGAGATCCAGGACGTGGAGGACGAGATCGACATCGAGGATCTTATCGAGGAGGAGCAGTGTGTCTATACCCTCACCCGCAACGGCTATATCAAGCGCACGCCGGTGAGCGAATATGCCGCCCAGTCCAAGGGCGGCATGGGCAAGAAAGGCATCACCACCCGCGACGAGGACTATGTCTGCGACGTGTTCACTGCCTCTACCCACGACTTTATCCTCTTCTTTACCGACACCGGCAAGGTGTACCGCAAGAAAGGCTATCAGATCCCCGAGAGCGGCAAGGCCGCCAAGGGCACGGCGCTGGTGAACATCCTGCAGATCGAGACGGACGAGCGGGTGCAGGCCATGGTGCATTTCCGCCCCAGCGAGGAGACGGACGAGAGCCGACTGCAGCTGACCATGGTGACCCGGAACGGCACCGTGAAGCGTGTGGCGGTATCCGCCTTCCGCAATCTGCGGCAGAACGGCATCCGCGCCCTGCGTCTGGACGAGGGCGACAGTCTGGTGTCCGTGCTGGAGACCGACGGCGAGAGCCGTATCCTCATCGCCACCTATGACGGTATGGCGGTGTGCTTTGACGAGAACGACGTGCGCACCATGGGTCGTGACGCCGTGGGCGTCCGCGGTATCCGCCTGCGGGAAGGCGACCGGGTCATCGGTGCCGCCAGAGCCGCAGCGGGCTGCCAGGTGCTGTCCATCACGGAGCGGGGCTTCGGCAAGCGCACGCCGGTGGAGGAATACCGGGTCACCAACCGCGGCGGCCTGGGTATCAAGAACTATATGGTTACCGACAAGACCGGCGGCGTGGTGGGCATGAAGGTGGTGGACGGCAGCGAGGATCTGCTGCTGATCACCCAGAGCGGCATCATGCTGCGCACAGCGGTGGAAAACATCCGCAGCGCAGGCCGCGCCACCCAGGGCGTCATCGTCATGCGCTTCAAGGAGGAGGGCGACCGGGTCATCGCCATGGCACTCACCGATAAGGAGGAGCAGCCGGCGGCGGCGCCGGAGACGTAAGCCGTGGAGAGACAGCCGACAGACAGCCTGACCATGGCGGTCATTGCCCGGATCCGCACTCCTTTTGCCGAGAAATTCGGCGTTCCCCGGCAGAGCGGCCTCGCCCCCACGGCGGGACGGATTGTGTTTGAACCGGCCTACCGGGATCCGGAGGCGCTGCGGGGGCTGGAGGGCTTTTCCCACCTGTGGCTGGTATGGGTCTTTGACCGGGCGGTGCGGGACGACTGGTCGCCTACGGTGCGGCCGCCCCGGCTGGGCGGCAACCAGCGCATGGGCGTGTTTGCCACCCGTTCCCCCTTCCGGCCCAATCCCATCGGCCTGAGCTGTGTGGAGTTGACGGCCATCGAGCCGGACACACCGGAGGGTACGGTGCTCCATGTGCGGGGCGCCGATCTGGTAGATGGGACGCCGATTTTGGACATCAAGCCCTATCTCCCCTACTGCGACGCCAGACCGGCGGCAAAGGGCGGTTTTACGGACGGCCTGACTGCCGCCGCACTGACGGTGGTATGTCCGCCCCCGCTGCTGGAGAGGATCCCGGAGCCGGAGCGGGCGGGACTGCTGGCGGTGCTGGCCGGTGATCCCCGTCCCCGGTATCAGAACGACCCGGCGCGGGTATACGGTCTGACCTACAGCGGACGGAACGTGAAATTTACAGTCTCCGGTGAGGTACTGACTGTGACGGAGATCCTGTGACGCACAGCGGCGGGGCAGATACGCCCCGCCGTTCTGATATGTGTCGTCGCGGACGGCCTGACAGGAGAAAAACGAACAGAGGAAACGCATATGAAAACTGTGATCATCTATACCGACGGCGCCTGCAGCGGCAATCCCGGCCCCGGGGGCTGGGGCGCGATTTTGGAGTGGCGTGGGCAGGAGAAGGAGATCTCCGGCGGCGCGGCCTCCACTACCAACAACCGCATGGAGCTGACAGCGGTGATCGAGGCGCTGTCGCTGCTGAAGGAGCCCTGCACCGTGGAGCTGTATTCCGATTCCAAGTACGTCATCGACGCGCTGGAAAAGGGCTGGGCGCGGAGCTGGCAGAAGCGGGGCTGGGTCAAGTCCGACAAGAAGCCGGCGCTGAATCCGGATCTCTGGGAGCAGCTGCTGGCGCTGACAGACCGGCATCAGGTGCATTGCCACTGGGTCAAGGGTCACGCGGCCAACGAGAAGAACAACCGCTGTGACCAGATGGCGGTGGAGGAGAGCCGGAAATTCCGATAAAAGGCCGGACAGGGAGCTGTGTTCACAAATCGTTTTCAATATTCATAAAATGTTCACCTGTAATTCAAGATTCCGAAAAGATTATAGGGTAGTATAAACTCATCCGAAAGGATCCCCATCCTTATGTGATTTTTCTCTCTCTCCTAACAAAACACACACAGAAAACGCCGTCCCGCAAGGGGCGGCGTTTTCTGTTGTCTGAGAGCCGCACCCGCAGTCTGATGAAGCAAGGTATTGTCCCCTGTCCACAGAGGTGCAGGAAAGTCAAGAATGTATGGAACATTCCACTTATACCTGCCTAAAAGTTCTAAAAATAAGCCAAAATGCACAAAAACGAGAACATTTTTTCTACAAACATTTTCGCTTCCGGGGGCAGACAACGCCGCCTTTCCGTACTATAATGGTAAACGGAACAAAAAAGCGCCGCATGGCGGACACAAGATGTGTGAGGAAAGGAAAACAATATGGCAATCAAGATCGGTATCAACGGCTTTGGCCGTATCGGACGTATCGTCCTGCGTATTCTGTGTGAGGATCCCGAAGCCTTTGATGTACGGGGTATCAACCTGCGCAAGGCGGACATCGACTACATGGTGTATCTGCTGAAGTACGACTCGGTGTTCCGGAATTTCCCCGGCATGGTGGAGCACGCCGGCGGCGATCTGGTGGTCAACGGCCACAAGATCAAGGTGTACAGCGAGTCTGACGCCGCCATGATCCACTGGGGCGAGTGCGAGGCGGAGTACATCATCGAGTCCACCGGCGCCAACAACACCACCGAGAAGGCCAGCCGTCATTTCAAGGGCGGCGCCAAGAAGGTCATCCTCACCGCCCCCGCCAAGGACGACGCCACCCCCACCTTTGTCTACGGCGTCAACAGCGACGAGTACCGCCCCGA
>CAKTMQ010000149.1 GCA_934573945.1 uncultured Oscillospiraceae bacterium
GATCCGTTTCTCCACCGGTATGGGTGAACTGGATCGCGTGCTGGGCGGTGGCGCTGTGGAGGGCTCGCTGGTATTGGTGGGCGGCGCACCGGGTATCGGCAAGTCCACACTGATGCTTCAAATCTGCCAAACACTGGGACTGTCCCACCGCGTGCTTTACGTTTCCGGCGAGGAATCTACGCGGCAACTGAAAATGCGCGCCCAACGTTTACAGGTGGAAACAGATAACCTGCTGGTGCTGTCTGAGACCCGACTGGGCGATATTCTGAGTTGTGTAGAAAATGAAAAACCGGATGTTCTGATCGTAGACTCCATCCAGACTCTGTACAACGAGGAGGCGGACGGCATTCCCGGCGGGATCGGTCAGGTAAAGCAATGCACCCTGACTCTTATGCAGCTGGCCAAAAACCGGAACATTACGGTCTTTGTCATCGGTCACGTCAATAAAGAGGGTGCCATTGCCGGTCCTAAAGTACTGGAGCATATGGTAGACTGTGTGCTGTACTTTGAAGGTGACCATCATATGACCTATCGTATCCTCCGCGCCGCCAAAAACCGCTTCGGCACCACCAACGAGATCGGCGTCTTTGAGATGATGGATCATGGTCTGAAAGAGGTAGAAAATCCCTCTGAAATGCTGCTCTCCGGCCGTCCGGTGGACGCCTCGGGCACTTGTGTCACCTGCACCATGGAGGGCGCACGTCCCGTGCTGGCTGAGCTGCAGGCCTTGGTGGCGCCTGCCTCCGGTACAAAGCCGCTGCGTTCCAGCAACGGTTTCGACTATAATCGTGCCTCCATGCTGCTGGCTGTACTGGAGAAACGTGGCGGCCTGAAGGTCAGCCAATGCGATGCCTATTTGAATGTGATCGGCGGTCTGACACTGGAAGAACCGGCAGCAGATCTGGCCGCCGTCATTGCCGTGGCCTCCAGCTATCTGGATAAACCGGTTCCGGATGATATGGCTGCTGTGGGCGAGATCGGTCTGTCCGGCGAAGTGCGCAGCATCACCCATCTGGAGCAGCGCCTTACGGAGATGCAGCGTCTCGGCTTCACCAGCTGCATGATCCCGGCACATCGGGCAGAAGAGCTCAAGCCCTTCTCCGGATTGAAGCTGCTGCCAGTCGCCAACATCTCGCAGGCACTGCGCATTTTGGCACAGGGATAGCGCAAAAAAAGAGTCCGCATACAGAGTGCGGACTCTTTTTTTATAATTTGCATTAACGGCTTACTTCTTCTTTTTTCCGTTCTCTTTTACCTTTGGCGCTAAAGGACCTTTTCCGTTGATTGCACGGTAATGATTCAGCTTATCCACCCGCTGCTGCCGTTTCTTTGCCTTTTCCTTCTCCTTAGCTTTTTTTATGGCAGCCTCCTGATCCTGTTTTTTCTTTTTCCAATACTGCTCTTTCTCGTAATTCTCTACATCTTTTGCGTATTTTTCCGGATGACGCGCCCAGTCGATCCGAAGTATCGTCAACGAGATGACCAGCACCGCACCCACCGCGATCAGGCCATAGAAAAGGAATGAATAAAAACCATCCATAGAAAGAGCCTCCTGTCAAATCTGTGACTCTTAGTATACCGTAAACCGACGACAAAGGCAAGAGGTGTTTTTCTTCACAGAAAAAATCAAAAAAATTGCACAGTTTTGGTTGTTTTTACTTGTATGGCAGTGTTATAATAGGCGGGTAAATAGAGTAGGGAGATAGAAGGAATTATTTTACTGATTTGGAGGAATGAAAATGTTTACGAACTTCAAGGAACTGGAAGCCTATGTATTGGGACAGAATCTGAAAAAACGTATCGCGTTGGCCAATGCACACGATGAGCCTGCCCTGAGCGCCGTGGTGCACGCCAAGCGCAAGGGCGTGGTGGACGGCACCCTCATCGGCAAAAAGGATATGATCATCTCTATGCTCCGCGAGATGGGCGAAAATGAGGCCGATTACGAGATCGTGGATTTCGACGGCGAAGAGCTGGAAGCTGCCAAAATTGCTGTCAAGCTGGTCAAAGAGGGGAAGGCCGACATCCCCATGAAGGGCATCCTGCAGACTTCCAGTTTCGCTAAGGCTATTTTGAACCGCGAGACCGGTCTGATTCCCGACGGTGCCCGTCGTCTGGTGAGCCAGGTGGGTATTTTCGAGTATGAAGGTCGTTTTGTGATGATCACAGATGCCGCCATCAACATCGCCCCCGACGTTGAGACTCAGATCGGCATCGTGGAGAATGCGCTGCCTGTGGCAAAGGCACTGGGCAACGATTGTCCCAAGGTCGCCATTTTGTCCGCTGTGGAGAATGTCACCGAGAAAATGCCCTCCACCGTCAGCGCTGCCGCCATCAAGGAGCGCGGCATCCCCGGCTGCATGGTTGCCGGCCCTCTGGCATTGGATGGCGCCATCTCCATGGAGTCCGTCAAGCATAAGTCCATTAAGGATCCTGTCGCCGGTCAAGCCGACATCCTGTTGGTGCCCTTTATCGAGATCGGAAATGTGCTGTATAAAGCCGTGACCTATATTGCTGGCAAGACCGTGGCCAGCACCATCTGCGGCGCTTCCTGCCCGGTGATCATCACCAGCCGTGCAGACACGCCCGATAGCAAGTATTTCTCCATTCTGCTGGCCGTTCTGCGCTGCCTGAAAGCATAAAAAACATAAACGAACATACCCTCATATCTGGATTCAACAAAATTTTGCCCGGCAGACTTGTACTCTGCCGGGCAATTTTATATAATAGGAGAGAAGAGGCGTCCCCTTATAGAGAGGCGCATTAGAACATGACAGAAAAAGAAACTGCCGGAACGGTGATCTCGGCTTCCCAGCAATGGTGGTTCAAAATAAATACACAAGCATTGCGCCGCCATTTCTTGAATGGCGCCGTTTTTCCACACATTTTGAAAGTATAAGCGCGGCAAAATAATCACCATAGCCAACTCGTGCATTCGCGCAGTTTTGTTTCTTACATCAGTAGTATCTGCAAGCAATCCCTATAACAGCAGGGTAATATGTAATGGTATATATGATTGAACAAAATATATGGAGATTTTGTTCAATCCGGGGTCGGAGAGACCCCGGATTTTTTTGTATCGGTTGGAGGGCCGGAGGGCGGCCCGCGCCGCCCTTGTGGCGGCGCAAGAAAGCCCCCAAAGGTCGCCCGGCGCGGCGCGACACAGGGCGGCGGCGACAGCCGCCGCACAGCGCCGGGCGACGGAGGAGCGAGGGCAAGGCGCGAAGCGCCGCAGGGCGCGGCGGAACGCAGCACCGAGCGACGACAGCACCCCGCCCGCGCCCGGCGAAGCGAGGAGCGCGGCGCGACGACCCGCCGGGAGGGGGAGCGCAGCGACCCCGCCCACAGCGACGGCGCAGCGCAGCGA
>CAKTMQ010000150.1 GCA_934573945.1 uncultured Oscillospiraceae bacterium
GAGATGCACTCCATCAAGGGCGGCATGATGAACTGCCAGAAGGAAATGAAGAAGGCTGTGGACTGCGGCTACTGGAATCTGTTCCGCTATAACCCCGAGGGCGGCGAGAAGAAGTTCACGCTGGATTCCAAGGCACCTGCCGGCGGCTATCAGGAGTTCCTGATGAACGAGGCGCGTTACTCCCGTCTGACCCGCGAGTTCCCCGAGCGTGCCGGCGAGCTGTTTGAGCGCAACGAGAACGAGGCAAAGGCACGTTACGAGCACCTGCTGAAGCTGGTGGAGATGTACGACAAATAAGCCTTACACCAAAGCATAAAAAAGAAGCACCCGAGGGTGCTTCTTTTTTATACTTTCTCTCACGCGGTGTCAGCGGCTCTGTGAGTGCGCTGCCGTATTCCGGAGTCAAAACACGGCCTTGAAGGCGTCAGGCAGAGTCATGCCCTCAGGCAGCACGCTCATAACCACGTAATTGCCGTTAACTGTCACTGCAGCGTTGTTCTTCCAGGCCGGGGCGTTTTCCGGGTAGGTGCTGTCGTTAGCGGCGTTGTCCACACGCTGCTGCAAAATGCTCCGCACCGTCTCCGTATCGGCGCTGTTGGCCACTTCCACCATCACCAGCTCACAGCCGTAGCCGGACACCGGCGGCTGATAGGCCACCAGCTGCTTCGTCTCTACCGCCGTCAGGCCGGGGTACAGACTCTCGATCTCCGCGGTATCCTCCACCGGAAAGAGCACCACCTCATCGCCGAGAGAGGCGATGGCATCCTCCGCCGCCTGCTTCAGATCCACGGACTTGCTGTCCTCCTGCGGTGTGGCTTTGCCGCAAGCGGCCAGTGACAGCACCAGCAGCGCCGTCAACACGATACAACATAATTTCTTCATCATCGAGCCTTCCTTTCTGCGGTATTGGTGTCCTTGTCCGGATACCAAGGTCAGTATAGCGCATTTTCCTGCAAATACAAGCTGTTTATAAGACGAATGGGCGTAAAGAAATGTTCCCGATATGCAAAGCACCCGCACACAAAAGTATGCGGGTGCTTTGTTATATTTTATTCGTTGGTATAGTTGTCGAAATAGCCCTGAATGTAGATGATGGGCGTGCCCTTATCACCGCTGCCGGATGTCAGGTCGCACAAAGAACCGATCAGGTCGGTCAGGTTGCGGGGTGTGGTACCCTCGGACACCATGTTGCCCACCAGGCTGACGGCGGCGTTTTTCTGACGGATCTTCTCCTCCACCGCCTTCTGCAGCGCGTCGCCGCTGAGGTCGGAAAAATCATGGTCAGCCAGATACTTCAGCTTCAATTCATTGGGCGTACCCACCAGACCGGCGGTGTAGCCGGGAGAAACCACCGGATCGGCCAGCTCCCAGATCTTGCCGGCAGGATCCTTGAAAGCACCGTCGCCGTAGATCATGGCCTCGATCTGCCTGCCGGTAGCCTCGCTCATGGCCTTGCCCAGCGCCTCGGCCACCGCCATAGCGTCGCGGGGAAACAGCTTCACACGCTCGTCGTCCGCCTTATTGCTACCCAGCAGGCCGTACTGGGCGTTATAGCCGCTGCCGTCCACACTCTCTGTCAGCAGGTCGTCCAGACCCAGCACCACCCGGGCACCGGCGGTCTTCAGCAGCCGCTTGCTGCGATTGCGGGTATGGATGTCGCAGCAGATCACCGTGTCGGTATAGTCCAGCACCGTCTGTACCCGGTTGGCAAATACGATCTCCGCCTCAGCGCCGGCCTCCTCAATAATGGACTTGTAGTAGTCCACATAGTCCACACCGGTAAAGGGATGGATCACGGAACCAAAAGCATCCCGGAAGCTCTTGAGATCCAGCACATCGTGCCAGGGGTCGATGCCAGCCTCGTCCAGCTGATCCAGCGATACCAAATGGTTGCCCACCTCGTCGGCAGGATAGCTGAGCATCAGTACTACCTTCTTCACGCCGGAGGCAATGCCCCGCAGCAGCAATGAGAAACGGTTGCGGCTGAGAATGGGGAACGTCACGCCCACCACGTCGCCGCCGGTCTTGGCTGTCACATCCTTGGCAATCTGTTCCACTGTGGCATAGTTGCCCTGGCAGCGTGCCACAACGGACTCCGTCACAGCCACCACGTCCTTGTCGTGCGCCTCGATCCCGTTTTCGCGCAGCGCCTGCAGCACGGTCTGTGCGGTCACCGCCACTACATCGTCACCCTGACGGAAAATCGGTGCACGCACACCTCTGACAACAGTCCCCAACGTTCTCATTTTATATTCCCCTTTCACGAACAGGTCAATTGCGTTTTGCATTTTATTATATCAAACGTATCAACATAAGTAAAATATCCATTTTTAATATTCTGTATAAGTATACTTAATATAATCCCTCTTGCTTTTTGCGGAAAAATGTGTATAATAAATGAGTACGGGCTTGTAACTCAGCTGGGAGAGCAAGCCTGACATACCGCAACCATACAACTTCATATTCGGGCTTGTAGCTCAGCTGGGAGAGCGTTCGGTTCGCATCCGAGAGGTCGAGGGTTCGAATCCCTTCAGGTCCACCAAGAAAAGCTGTGAAATATGAAATTTCACAGCTTTTTTGCAACCTTTTTGAGGGGATTTGTATGGATGCGAACCGAGCGTTTCCGGCGGATTTTAACAGCGTTGTGCTGGCCGGGTGTCCAAGCAAATACGGTACGCAGTTCGTCACCTGGGACCGGGTCTTCGACCACAGAGGCGTATCCCACGGACACTACTACACCGGCTTATATGCGTCCGGCAACTACGAAGCGGCGAAGCGTGACTTTGCCACTCGTTCCGGGCTGATTCCTGAGCCGCAGGTCTTTCGGGAGGAACAGCTCGTCGAGATATATCGGTGCTGCGTGGACACGCTGCAGAACGACACCGCTCTATCGTATAAGCGTGAAAAGGCCAATCAGGAAGTACAGGAGCAGATCGAGCAGTGTCTGCCGGACATTATGGGACGTATCCAGCAGCAAGAGGCAGAGCCGACACAGGAACAGACAATGTAATATCGAATGGCGAGGCCGGAGTTTTTAATAAAGCTCCGGCCTTTTTGTGTTTTCAGGACAGATCAAGGGCGGCAGCCCGGAGAGGAGAACTCTATGCGAAAACCAACAAGGCCGCTGGCGCGGCGGATCGACGAGCGACAGCCAGCGCCCTATCAGCAGAGGTCACCGGAGCCGGTGTTCTGCAATGAGCACGAACGATGTCAGGGTTGTCCCTACCCGCGCCACGGCATCGTCTGCTGGCATCGGGACGGGACTTGTTTGCGGACAGATATGGAGGAAATAGGACGGAGGCAGAA
>CAKTMQ010000151.1 GCA_934573945.1 uncultured Oscillospiraceae bacterium
GAGGCTGCCACGCCCAAGGACGGCCCCTCTGCCGGCATTGCCATTACCACCGCCATGCTCTCCGCGCTGACCGGACGCAAGGTGCGCCATGATGTGGCCATGACCGGCGAGGTAACGCTGCGGGGACGGGTGCTGCCCATCGGCGGCCTGAAGGAAAAGACCATGGCCGCCCTGCGCAACGGCGTCAAGACGGTGATCATTCCCAAGGAGAACGAAAAGGATCTGGAGGAGATCGATCAGACGGTACGCAAGGCGCTGCATTTCGTCCCAGTGGAGACGGTGGACGCGGTGTTTGCCGTGGCGCTGGTGCCGGAGACCATGCCGGACACGGTAGAACATATGACAGCCATTGCTGCTGATACGTTCTATCAGGAGGTGCACCATGCCCGTCAACTTTAACAAGGCGGAATTTGTCCTCTCTGCCGTCCGTCCTGCCACATTTATCCGGGACGGACGGCCGCAGGTGACTTTCGCAGGCCGCTCCAACGTGGGAAAATCCTCGGTCATCAACCGTATTCTGAACCGGAAGAACTTCGCCCGTGTGGGCGCGACCCCTGGTAAAACCACTCAGATCAACTATTTTCTCATCGACGGCAAGCTCTATTTTACGGATCTGCCCGGCTACGGCTATGCCAAGGTGTCCAAGGAGGAACGTGACCGCTGGGGACGGCTGATGGAGAGCTACTTTGCCGAGGAGGGACTTATCACGCTGGGCGTCCTCATTGTGGATGCCCGCCATAAGCCCACCGCCGACGATGTGACCATGTGTGATTATTTCAAGTCCACCCAGTGTCCCATAGTGGTGGTGGCTAATAAACTGGATAAGCTGAAAAAAAGTGAGATCGAGCCGAATCTGGCGCTGATTCGTCAGACACTGACGCTGGATGAGCAGGTGCAGCTGATCCCGTTCTCGGCCGAGAAGGGCATCGGCAAGACAGAGCTGCTGGCCGCTATTGCCCAATCTGTCAAATAAACAAGACCTGCGGACGCTGTGCGTCCGCAGGTCTTGCTTTCTGTTTTCGCTTATGCCCGCTGCGTTTTTCCTGATCGCACGCACTCGGCAAACAGCGCACCGCCCACAATCAGCACGGCGCCCAGCAGCTGCGGCGGCGTCATGTGCTCCCGCAGCAGAAGCGCGGAAAAGACCACCGCCGACATGGGCTCAATATAGCCGCAGACTGCCACGGTCTGCACCGGCAGTGCACCGATAGCGGAGAAGTAACACCAGCATCCGAACCCGGTGTTCACCAGTCCCAGCAGCAGGATCCAGAGCCAGACACGCCCCTCCGTGACAGAGAAGGAAAGCTGTTCGCGGCACAGCAGAAAGAGGACGGTGGTGGCCGTAGCGGAGAGCATCTGCAGCAGGGAATTCTCCATGCCGTCCACGCTGCGCGCTTTCTTGTTGAGGATCAGCATCACGGCATAAAATACAGCGCCGCCGATCCCACAGATGCATCCTATCACATTCAGAGCTTCCCCTGATAGACCGTTTATCAACACGATCCCAGCGCACACAGCTGAAAAGCCGATCAACTTTACATATGTCAATTTTTCGCGGAAAAACAGAGGGGACAGTGCCATTACGATCACCGGACCGCAGTAATACAGCAGTGATGCGGTGGCCACGCCGATGCGCTGGTATCCTTCGTACAGCAGCATCCAACTGGCGCCCATGGCAGCGCCGGAGAGACAGATCAGCAGGACATCCTGCCCACGACCTGTAAAGGAAAACCGGTGTCCGGACAGAAAGAAAAATGCCAGCAGACTCATACTGCCCAACAATGAGCGAAGCAGTACGATATGAGTGCTGTCCAGTGGGATATGGCTTGCCACGATGCCGTTAAAGCCGAACAGCAGCAGTGAGCCGATATAGCGAAAGAAAAAGTGTCTGTTTCGATCCATAGGATGACCTCCGGGAAAACGGTGCAGAAAGACGGCATGGCAGAGGAGAGCTGGAAGATTTTTGCCGCCATACCGTATTCTGCGGATTGACAAAATTATACCGTTGTTTTATCCTTGCGTAAAGAGAATATTTATCAATTTATATTTGACAAATTATCAAAGAATGGGAAAACATATGGAGAGTGAAAAGTGTCGGGCGCTGCTGTGCGCCATTGAAAAAGGTTCCATCACCGGGGCAGCCGAGACGATGGGATACACCATATCTGGTATCAGCCGTATGCTGGCCTCGCTGGAGAGCGAGGTGGGTTTTCTGCTGCTGCGCCGCGGCGATCCGCTGTCGCCGGCAACCAGTCATTTTATGGCGTATCTGGCATACCGGAATAGCTGAGCGTTATTCCTTATTTAGAATAAGGGATTTTTCGTATGCCGCTTGCAGAAAGCTGAAAAATATTGTATAATAAATAAAAATTTTCAGGTACTTTCACAAACTGCGGCGATATAGCGTCCAGCGGGAGGAAGGAGAACGATATGGCAACATTTACTGTAAACGGGAAAACCGTCATCGTAGAAAAGAATCAGAAGTTGATCCGCTATCTGCGTGATACATTGCATCTCACATCAGTAAAGGACGGCTGCAGCGAGGGCGCCTGCGGCACGTGCCATGTGCTCATTGACGGAAAGTCCACCAAGGCGTGTATTCCCCAGACGGACAAGCTGGAGGGTAAGACCATCGTGACGGTGGAGGGACTGTCCGATTGGGAGAAGCAGGTATACACGTTCGCTTTTGGTGAGGCCGGTGCGGTACAGTGCGGCTTCTGCATTCCCGGTATGGTCATCTCTGCCAAGGGACTGCTGGATGTGAATCCGGATCCTACCCGGGAAGAGGCTGCGTTTGCCATCCGCAACAACATCTGCCGCTGCACCGGCTATGTGAAGATCATCGACGGCATCCTGCTGGCGGCAAAGATCTTCCGCGAGGGTAAGCTGCCTGCGGCCACCGTTGACGACTGGCAGGTTGGCAGCCGTGTCCATCGGCTGGACGTGGAGGAGAAAGTACAGGGCTACGGTCAGTATCCCGACGATGTGTATGTAGAGGGTATGTGCTACGGCGGCGCGGTGCGCAGCCAGTATGCCCGAGCCCGCGTACTGTCCATCGATACCGCTGCGGCAGAGGCGCTGGAGGGTGTGGTGTGCGTGCTGACCCAGAAGGACATCCCTGGCAAGATCAATGTGGGACATCTGAAGAAGGATCAGCCTACACTGATCGGCATCGGAGAATTGACCCATTACCTAGGTGACGCAGTGGCGCTGGTGTGCGCCCGTGATCAGGAGACACTGGAGGCCGCCAAAAAGCTGGTCAAGGTGGAATATGAGGTGCTGCCTGCTGTGCACA
>CAKTMQ010000152.1 GCA_934573945.1 uncultured Oscillospiraceae bacterium
AAGCCCATCGCCCTGATCGGCGACGGCACCACGCTGATCGGCGACCCCTCCGGCCGTACCGATATGCGCCAGATGCTCACCGAGGAGACCATCAAGCACAACGCGGAGTGCTTCAAGCGCCAGATGGAGCGGTTTATCGATTTCTCCGAGGGCAAGGCGATGATGCTCTATAACTCCGAGTGGCTCAAGCCCCTGAACTACATTGAGCTGCTGCGCGAGGTGGGCGGCTGCTTCTCCGTCAATAATATGCTCCGCGCCGAGTGCTACAAGCAGCGTATGGAGAAGGGTCTGAGCTTCCTGGAGTTCAACTACATGATCATGCAGAGCTACGACTTCTACTATATGTTCCAGCACTACGGCTGCAATATGCAGTTTGGCGGCAACGACCAGTGGAGCAATATGCTGGGCGGTACGGAGCTGATCCGCCGCAAGCTGGGCAAGGACGCCCACGCCATGACCATTACGCTGCTGCTGAACTCCGAGGGCAACAAGATGGGCAAGACCGCCAAGGGCGCTGTGTGGCTGGATCCCAACAAGACCAGTCCCTTTGAGTTCTTCCAGTATTGGCGCAATATCGATGATGCGGACGTGCTCAAGTGCATCCGTATGCTGACCTTCCTGCCGCTGGAGCAGATCGACGCCATGTCCAACTGGGAGGGTGCACAGCTCAACGAGGCCAAGGAGATTCTGGCCTTCGAGCTGACCAAGCTGGTACACGGTGAGGAAGAGGCGGTGAAGGCACGGGATGCCTCCAAGTCGCTGTTCTCCGGCGTCGGTGATGCCGAGCATATGCCCACCACGGAGCTGACCAATGACGATTTCGGCGGCGGTTCCATCGATGTTCTGACGCTGCTGGTGAAGTGTGGCCTGGCTGCTTCCAAGGGCGAAGCCCGTCGTCTGGTACAGCAGGGCGGTGTGTCCGTCAACGACGAGAAGGTCTCTGCCATCGAGGCGACCTTCGGCTGCGAACAGTTTACCGGCGACGGTGTGATCATCCGCAAGGGTAAGAAGGTGTTCCACCGCGCTGTTCTGGTGTGATCCTTCTCCGACTGATTCGTTATTGATATGATGAACAGCAAGGCCGCGGCATATGCCGCGGCCTTGCTGTTCATGTTACGAATAAAAATGGAAAATGCCCCGCTGGGAAACATCGCAGCGGGGCAGACATTTTGTGATCTGAAAAGCGATGCCGTTACACAGAGAACAGAATATCTGCGTAAGTGGGATAGGGCCAGTAATGGGCGGCGGTAATGGATTCCAGCTGGTTGATCAGACTGCTGGCCTTCTGGCGGCGGGCATCCACCTCATCCCGGTAATAGCAGGCGGCCTTGATGCCGCCATCCATGGCGGGCGCTTTGACGATGGCCAGCTCCAGTGCCTCACAGGTGTCGTAGAGCTTGCCGGACAGGTCGGACAGCTTTCGCAGCGTGTTCTCCTCCATCTTGACAGACAGGGCAAGACCGCAGTTCTGCTTGTGGAACAACGCTGCTGCCAAATCATCGGAGTATTTGCTGACCGCCGGCAGGATACTGCGCCGTACCATGTCCAGCAAGGTGTTGCCCTCGATGGTCATGACCTTGCAGTAATTCTCAAGATGGATCTGGTAACGTGCGGCCATCTCGTCCCGGGTCAGAATCCCGTGACGGGTGAAGAGCGCCACGTTTTTCTCATCGATATAGGCGGGCAACGCGTCCACCGTGTTGCCCATGTTCCGCAGACCGCGGCGTTTGGCCTCGGCCACCCATTCCTCGCTGTAGCCGTTGCCGTCGAAGATAATGCGCTGGTGGGCGGTGAAGGTATCCCGCAGCAGTGTCTGCAGGGTGGTGTTGAAGTCCTGTGCCTGCTCCAGAATATCCGCAAACTGCCGCAGCTCCTCGGCCACCATGGTGTTCATCACGGCGCTGGGGCTGGCGATGGACTGGGAGGAGCCCAGCATACGGAATTCAAACTTGTTGCCGGTAAAGGCCAGGGGAGAGGTGCGGTTGCGGTCAGTGGTGTCCTGGGGGATCTCCGGCAGATTGTCTACGCCGATCTCCAGCCGCCGTTTGGTGATGTCCACATATTCAGTGCCGCTGATAATTGCGTGGAGAATGGCATTCAGCTCATCGCCCAGAAATACGGAGACGATGGCGGGAGGCGCCTCGTTGCCGCCGAGACGGCGATCGTTGCCGGGGTAAGCCACGCAGCAGCGCAGCAGATCCTGATACTCGTCGGCGCCCTTGATGAAGGCCGCCAGAAACAGCAGAAACTGGGCATTCTGACTGGGTGTCTTGCCGGGCTTGAGCAGATTCTCGCCGGTATCCGTCTGCAGCGACCAGTTGTTGTGCTTGCCGCTGCCGTTAACGCCGGCAAAGGGCTTTTCGTGGAGCAAACACACCAGACCATGCCGTTCCGCCACGGTTTTCAGCAGCTCCATGGTCAGCTGGTTGTGGTCGCAGGCGGTGTTGGCGTTGGAATAGACAGGTGCATTTTCATGCTGGGCGGGAGCTACCTCGTTGTGCTCCGTTTTGGAGAACACGCCCAGCTTCCACAGCTCCATGTCCAGCTCGTGCATAAAGGAGGCCACGCGGGGCTTGATGGCACCGTAGTAGTGGTCGTCCAGCTCCTGCCCCTTGGGAGGCTTGGCGCCGAACAGCGTTCGTCCGCACAGCCGCAGATCCTCGCGCTGCCGGTAGTCGTTCTTATCGATCAGAAAATACTCCTGCTCTGCGCCTACCTGCGGCACCACGTGCTGCGCCGTGGTGTTGCCGAACAGCCGCAGAATACGGATGCACTGCTGATCCAGCGCGTGCATGGATCGCAGCAGCGGTGTCTTTTTGTCCAGCGTGTTGCCGGAATAGGAACAGAAAATGGTGGGGATATAGAGCGTCCGATCCTTGACAAAGGCACAGGAGGTGGGATCCCAGGCGGTGTAGCCACGCGCCTCGAAGGTGGCGCGCAGTCCGCCGGAGGGAAAGCTGGAGGCGTCCGCCTCGCCGCGGCTGAGCTCCTTGCCGGACAGCTCCATCAGGATCTTTCCGTCGCCGGTAGGGGAAATAAAGCTGTCGTGCTTTTCGGCGGTGAAGCCGGTCATGGGCTGGAACCAGTGGGTGAAATGGGTGGCGCCCATCTCAATGGCCCAATCCTTCATGGCACAGGCGATCTCATCAGCAATAGCACGATCCAGCGACTTCCCCTGCGCCTGGCATTGCTGCCAAGCCTGATAGACGTCAGCGCTGAGACGCTGTCGCATC
>CAKTMQ010000153.1 GCA_934573945.1 uncultured Oscillospiraceae bacterium
ATGGTGGTATCCAGCTGCAGATAGCCGTAGGTCCCCCGGTCGGGGTTGTCCATACGGTTGTAGAGGACAGAGGCGATGTTCTTGCGCTCCGTCTCGTCGCCGATACCCTCTTTTTCGATGATGGAGGCCATGGTGACGATCTCATACAGGGAATAGCCGCTGGCGTTGATGTCCGCCATCAGGTCGTCGTCAAACTGGCTGACAAAGTTGGTCAGCATGGTGTCGATGTCGTACACGGCAGTCTTTTCCGGGTCAAAGGCCTGGGTGGTGGGGAAGAGGAAGCCCTCCATACGGTTCACCTTGCCCAGCATATCCGACTGCAGGAAGCTGTAGCTCTGGAACTCGTAGTTGGCGCAGGCATCCTCCAGCGCTTCACGGGTGGAGATACCCTTTTCCACCAGCGTGTCGATGATCTCGTTGACGGTGAGACCCTCGGGGATCACTACCTCGATCCAGCCGTCGCGGTTGACCTTGTCGGCCTCATAGTCGTGCATATTGTGGATCAGGCTGCGGTAGTCCATGTCACTGTTGAGCTTCTCCCACTTGCCGGGATCGATGGTGTCCTTGGCGTGGAAAAACAGGCCGCAGAACTGGAAGAAGCCCCGGTAGTTGATCAGTCCGGCGTCCTTCAGCTTCTTGGCCACATCGCCGACGCTGTCGCCCTCCTCCACCACGATGGTGGCCTCCACGTAGTCCTTGTTGAGGGAGCACAGGTCGTTGAACAGCAGCCAGCCGATACCGGCCAGCAGACAGGATGCCAGCACCACGCTCAGCAGATAGATCGCCCGTCTGCCGCCATGGTGTTTGGCTTTCTTTTTCTTCTTGGTGGGCTGACCTCCCGCCGCCTGACGGCGGACTGCCTCGGCATCATAATAGGAGGTGTCCTGATTGTTGCGATCGTTGGGCATAGTCTTATGTTCCTTTCTTGTGTAAAAGCGGTCACAGCAGGTCGCGGAGCTTTTCCAGCACTTCGGCGTGGATGTCTTCGCGGCTGCGCATCACGCCGCCGCGGGCACAGTCGATCCGCGTCCAGCCGCAGTAATCCGTGACAAACACGGCATTTTCCCGGCAGCGGCGCAGATACGCCTCGTCCTGCTCGTGTACATCGGCAGTAGTATGGGTGTCCTGCTCCCGCCGGCGCATCATCTGTTCGCTCAGCTCTGTGGGCAGATCCAGATACAGTACCCGGGTGGGGCGGGGCAGCTCCAGCAGGTCGTACTCAAAATGGAACAGCCAGTCCAGAAAGGCGCGGCGCTGTTCCGGCGGCAGCTTGGCCGTCTGATGTACGGCGTTGGAGGTGGTGTACCGGTCGGCGATCAGCAGGCCGCCCTGCCGGTAGTAGGCACCCCAGTCCTGCTTGTAGGAGGCGTAGCGATCCACGGAATAGAAGGCAGATGCGGCGTAGGCATTCACATCGTCGGGATGACTGCCGAAGGCACCGCCCAGATAGAGCCGGATCAGCGCGGAGGACGGCTCCTCGTAGCGGGGGAAGGACAATCGGCGGAAGGGAATGTGTTGCTTTTCCAGTGTCTGACACAGCATCTCGGTCTGTGTAGCCTTGCCGGAACCGTCGGTTCCCTCAAAAACGATCAGCTTTCCCAGCGTTTCCATAGGCTGCATTTCTCCTTTACCATGGACATACAAAAACAGTATACCACTATTTTACCCATTTGTAAAGAAAACATAATCCGAGGAGGTGTCCGAGGAGGTGTCCGGGGAGGTGTCCGGCAGATGTACGGGCGGAGGGACACTTGCCAACGCAGGCTGCCTGTGCTACAATAGACACATATCTGGTGAGGAGGTCTGTGCTATGGCGGAGATGTTGAAGCCGCAGCTTGCGCCCCATGACCGCTGTACCGGCTGTGGTGCCTGCGGCAGCGGCTGCCCCAAGGGCGCGATCCATATGGTGCGCAACAAGGAGGGGTTTCTCTATCCGCAGATCACCGACGGCTGCGTCGGCTGCGGGCACTGTACCCATGTGTGTCCGGTGCTCAAGCAAAGGGAGGTGCGCAGCCAGCCGGCGGTGTTCGCCGTGTGGAACGAGGATGAGGAGGCGCGGGCTGCTTCCACCGCAGGCGGTGTTTTCTCGGCACTGGCCGGTTATGTGCTGGAGAGCGGCGGCGTGGTGTTCGGCGCAGCGCTGGACGAGACACTGCGGCTGCGGCACATCGCGGTGAAGAATAAGGAGGATCTCCGGCTGCTGCGGGGTGCAAAGCCTATCCAGAGTGAGCTGGGGGATGCCTATCAGCAGGTACAGATGTATTTGTCTCAGGGGTATCTGGTGCTTTTTTCCGGGACGCCCTGTCAGGTGGATGGCTTGTACCGCTTTCTGGGAGAGCATCCGGAGAATCTGCTGACCTGTGATTTCGTATGCAGCGGTGTGGTGTCACCCGGCGTATGGGCAAAATTTGTGGAGTCCATGGCCTACATCAAGCGGCATCGGGTGGTAGACGTCCACTTCTTTGAAAAATGTAAGGGTGAGCGGGAGCGGCGCTTCCGGGTGCTCTTTGAGGGCGGTGGTACTTTCGATGCGCCGCTGAGTAAATGCCAGCTGGGAAGAGGTCTGCTGCGGCGGCTGTTTCTGCGGCCGGCCTGTTACCACTGTGCCTACGCCAACAGCAATCGGACGGGCGATCTGACCATGGGACTGTTTATGGGATTGCCGAAGGACTTCTGTCCTCAGGAGCAGAAAGCGAGCGTATCCTTGCTGCTGATCAACTCTGTGAAGGGCGCCCATGTGTTTGATGCCCTGCCGCTGAAGCGGGAGGGGCGTACATTGGAAGAGGCGGCGGCAGGCAACGGCGCACTGCGCACCGCCGTGGCGGCGCCTGCGGATCGTCAGCGGTTCTTTGAAGAGCTGGATCGGCTGCCCTTCCGCAAGGTGTGCGACCATTTCCTCTCCCTGCGCCCCTATCAGAAACGGACGGGAGAGAAGTGGACGGTTCTGAAGGAGAAGCTATGGAAAAAACGCTGATGCACACCTGCTGCGCGCCCTGCTCGGTGGCCTGTATCCACCAGCTGCGCAGCGAGGGGATCGAGCCGGTGGCTTACTGGTTCAACCCCAATATCCACCCCTATCAGGAGTACAAGGCGCGGCGGGATACGCTGATGGCCTACGCGCCCACCATCGATATGGAGCTGATCGTACAGGAGGATTACGGCCTGCGCGGCTTTTGTGCCGCTGTGGCCGGGGACGTGGAACAC
>CAKTMQ010000154.1 GCA_934573945.1 uncultured Oscillospiraceae bacterium
GGATCGAGCCGGTGGCTTACTGGTTCAACCCCAATATACACCCCTATCAGGAATACAAGGCGCGGCGGGATACGCTGATGGCCTACGCGCCCACCATCAATATGGAGCTGATCGTGCAGGAGGATTACGGCCTGCGCGGCTTTTGTGCCGCTGTGGCCGGGGACGTGGAACACCGTTGCGGACACTGCTACACGGTGCGCTTGGAGCAGACGGCGCGCTTTGCTGCCGAGAACGGATTTGACAGCTTTACCTCCACGCTGTTCGTCAGTCCCTACCAGCAGCATGAACGGATGGCAGAGATCGCCGAGGAGATGGGTCGGCGCTGCGGTGTGCGGTTCCTCTACCGGGATTTCCGGCCGGGCTTCCGGGCAGGCCAGCAGGAGGCACGGGAGCTGGGCTTCTATATGCAGAAATACTGCGGCTGCGTTTTCAGCGAGGAGGAGCGCTATCAAAAGCAGATCCGCCGGGATCTGCAGGAACCGCTCAAGCACATCGTATGAATCCTGCATCGCAGCAGTATATGGTGAATTTACGGCAGGCGCCTTCGTTTTGACGAAGGCGCCTGCATTCTGTCGGGATCAAAAGGGAATGGCGGCCATGGCGGCAGCATCCCGGGGATCGAGGAAGATACCGCCGGTGAGGGGAATGGCTGTCAGCAGCAGATAGGCCACACCCAGTAAGATGGCCAGCAGATACCACAGCAGAGCCCCGCCCCGCAGCCGATGGTGCAGTACCAGACCATGGAGCAGCAGCCCGCTCCCTGTGGACAGCATCCAGCAGAGCGCGGTAGGAAAATAGCCGCTGTTGAGTCGGCACAGGAGGATCATCAGCACCGCAGCGCTCAGCAGCGCGGCGCAGTGACTGCCGCGGCAGCCCGCCGGCTCCAGCCGCCACAGCAGCAGCGTGCCGCAGAGGTAAGGCCAGAACACCAGCTTGCCCAGCTCCCAGGGACTGGCGCAGACGGGGGCGACAACGGCGGTGGCCGGGCAGGGCAGGGCGATGGCCAGACAGTGCAGCAGCAGTGCGGCAGCGGCCATCAGTAGGAAAGCCCACAGATACCGCAGACGATAAAGCATGGAACTCACTCCTTATGAGGTGGAGATAGATACACGGCGTCTATGGTAAACCTATGCACCTGAAAAGAAAATTAGAAATGCTTGCAGAATGCGACAGGATTTGCTATAATGAACTGAATTTTTGTAAAAAACGGAGCGTGTTCTCGATAAAAAGGTATCTTTCTCTCTGGCGGATGGCCTTTGCCGTGGTGTCTTTGGCAGTTATCTGGGGCGCGGCATACCGGACGGATGCAGCAGCGCATAGTAATAATATAACGGCCATCCCGGCAGAACCGGCGGCAGCGGTGAAAGAAACGGCAGAAGAGCTGGTGCGGTCACTGCCGCTGCAGATAGAGGGAACGGCTGTACCGAAGGAAGAGTCGGAGCAGCGACCGGAGGTACTGGTGCCAGAGGAGCCGACGGCGGAGAAAATGACCGCAGTCGTGAGCGACGATACAGGAAGTACATCCAGTGATCCGGCAGAACGGGTGCTGGAGTTGGTAAACCATTACCGGGCATCCAGCGGTCTTGCCTCACTGACACTGGACAGTGACCTGTGCCGTGCCGCCGGGATCCGTGCGGAGGAGATCACCCGTTCCTTCAGCCATTCGCGGCCGGACAGCAGCTCCTGGTTTACGGTCAGCGCACTGGCCTGTGCCGAGAACATCACCATGGGAACAGGCATGGATGCCGACAGTGTCATGAGCAGTTGGATGGATTCTGCGGGTCACCGGGAGAACATTCTGGACGGATCCTATGCAACGCTGGGCGTGGGCTGTTACTGGTACGGCAGTGATGTCTACTGGGTGCAGCTGTTTGGCCGATGAAGAAAATGTAAAACAGAGAGGAACCGGCGGAAAACTCCGCCGGTTCCGTTTTTCGAAAAAGGACTTGTCAGATCTCCGGACTTCGTGTAAGATGATGGTTGAAAAACAGGGCGCACGCTCTGCCCGGATAGAGAAGGTGGCGGTATGATCTATACCAGCGAATATACGTCCCCGCTGGGGGCGCTCACGTTGGCCGGTGACGGAGAGGCACTGACCGGCTTGTGGTTCAACGGACAGAAATATTTTGGCAGTACCCTGCCGGCGTCTGCTGAGCAGCGGGAGCTGCCGCTTTTTACCGAGGTGAAGGAGCGGTGGCTGACACCCTACTTCGCAGGACAGCAGCCGACCTTTATACCGCCGCTGCGGTACGATGCCACGCCCTTCCGCAAGGCAGTGTGTGATGTGATGCTGACGATCCCCTACGGCAGCACCATGACCTATGGGCAGATCGCGGCGCAGGTGGCGGCACAGATGGGGAGAGCACATATGTCGGCGCAGGTGGTAGGCGGCGCAGTGGGGCACAATCCCATTTCACTGATTATTCCATGCCACCGGGTGGTGGGCACCAATGGCAGTCTGACCGGTTATGCCGGCGGTGTGGTGCGGAAGGTACAGCTGCTGGAGCTGGAGGGGGCGGATATGACACGCCTTTTTGTCCCCGGGCGGGGAACAGCTTTATAAGAAAAAACGAAACCGACCGGCTCTGCATAGGTGCAGAGCCGGTCGGTTTTGTCGTTATCGCCGCAGTTTGTCCCAGAGTACCACGTGACCCGTCTCGCGGGTCTTGTTCAGATCAATGATTCGTTGGTTGCGGCTGCCCCGGAACTGGAGGGAGATGTCCTTCAGTTCCTCCTGAAAGCGGCCATCTACCAGAATATCGATGCACGCCAGCATATCGTCCGTGATCTCGCAGCGGGGGTGACTGCCGCTTTGCAGCAGTTCCTCCTCCAGCCGGAAGCCAGTAAAGCACCAGATGTTCTTTCGGGGATACTTCCGGCGGATGTCCTGCAGCAGCGGCAGCAGCTCACGCTGGTTCTGCGGTTCAAAGGGTTCGCCGCCCAGCAGCGTCAGGCCGTCCACATAGGGCTTTTCCAGCTCGGTAAAGATCTCCTGCCGGGTCTCTTGCGTGAAGGGCTTGCCATACTGAAAATCCCATGTCTGGGGCTGAAAGCAGCCGGGACAGTGGTTGGTGCAGCCGGAGACGAACAGCGTCACCCGGACGCCGGCGCCGTTGGCTATATCGCATTTTTTCAGTTCTCCGTAGTACATAGGGCATACCTCCCGGGGCCTTATACATGGCCGCCGCAGCGATGAGATAGCAG
>CAKTMQ010000155.1 GCA_934573945.1 uncultured Oscillospiraceae bacterium
TGAAGAAAGAGCAGGACAATCCCTCTATTGGCCTGTTGCTCTGCAAGAGTAAGAATGACCTCGTGGCGGAGTATTCGCTCAAGGACATGAGCAAGCCCATCGGCGTCAGCGCCTACCAGATCACCAGCAGCCTGCCGGAAGAACTGGAACGCCAGCTGCCATCTGTGGAGGATATTCAAAAGCGGATTAAGGGTTTGAAAGAGTAATTCAATGACAACAAAACCTGTGGGCAATCACAAAAAACACCACCCATTGGGTGGTGTTTTTTGGTGCCCAAAGGGGGGGCGAAACGACACCCGATTTTGCGTGAGCGAAGCGAGCAGGCAAAATCGCGGCAAAACACTCCACCGGACTGTTTTGCCGCGGATTTGGGGTTTGTTAGCAGCGTGTCAGTAACCCACATTTGCCAACGTTTCCGGATCGGGGCACATAGATGCCTGCGGCAGACGGTTGACGGACGGACTGCGCGACTGCTATAATGCAGCCATAAGCAAGTCACACAAAGAGAGAATGGAGACTGCCACTATGAAGGAAAAGACAAAGCGCAGGAGACTGGCATGGCTGGGCTGGCTGCTGGTGGGTGTCGGTGCCGCGGCACTGCTGTGCCTGTTCGCACTGCCGTGGCCGATGGCGGGAGCCGCGGGGCTTCCTGACGATGCGGTGATTGAGAGCGTGACGGTGCTGAGCTCCACCGTCTCAGAGACGCCGATCCCGCCGGTTCTAAAGACGGCAGAGGACGGCGAGACCTGCCGGAATTTTGCCGAATGCTTCCGGGAGAACAGCGTCCGGTGGAGCGGCTTTGCCTCGGGTACTCTGGTATATGATCACGGGACGGCGTATGACCTTATCATAAGCTGTTCCGATGGCCGGATGGTGGAATGCACATACTTTGATGGAAAGCTCTATTGCGGGCGTTTCCGCTATACCCTGTCGGCTGCGGGAGAAGCACGGCTGCGGGAGCACGTCACCGCCCTTGCGGAGAACTGAAAGAGCGCCTCGGGCATTGCCCGAGACGCTCTTTCAGCTTGTCAAAAAGGGTGATAACCCTTTTTGACAAAATGGCTGCGCGGAGACCCGCATTCTTTCACCCACGATGTGTGCGAAAGAACACTCTCTCCGCGTAAAGAGTTTTTCGCCACGTACACGCCGCGGCGAAAAACAATTCAAACTGTTCGCCGCCATGGCGGGCGGCGAATTCTGCGAAGCTGTTTTAACAAACTAAAGAGCGCCTCGGGCATTGCCCGAGACGCTCTTTCATATATCATACCGCAATATCACAGAATACCGCTGAACTCGGTGAAATCCGGCGGCGGGGCGAAGGGAAGCGGCTCGCTGCGGTCGGGGAGCAGGTCGGCCAGCGCATACTCCTCTTCACAAGGCACATAGTCCACGAATTGATACCGCAGACCGTTTTCCTCAAAGATCTCGCTCTCCTGCGCCACCTGCCAGCGGGGATCGGCGTCCAGATCGGGGAAGAAGGCGTCGGCCTCCTTCTGCGCAAAGATCCTGGTGATGTATACCCGCTCGCACAGCGGGAGAAAGAGCCGGTACACGCTCTCGCCGCCGATGACGGCGGCGTCCTCTCCGGCGGTAAACACCGCCTGCACCGGGGTGCTGGCCGTTTCAATACCCGGCGCGGTAAAGGCGGTATTGCCGGTCAGCACCACATTGCGGCGCTCCGGCAGGCCACGGCCGCCGGGCAGGCTCTCCAGCGTTTTGCGTCCCATCAGCACCGTGTGCCCCCGGGTCAGATCACGGAAGCGGCGCAGATCGGCGGAAATGTGGAAGAGCAGCTGGTTGTCCTTCCCAATGCCCCAGTTTTCAGATACGGCTGCAATGGCAAACATAGGCGCTCCTTTCCAGTCAGATGGCCACAGGGATCTCGTCGCTGAAGGGCAGGGGATGGTAATCCTCCAGCGAGAAGCTGTCCCGGGTGAATTGGTAGAAGTCCGTGACAGTGCCGTCCATCACAAAAGCGGGTGCCGCCTGAGGCTCCAGCGCCAGCAGCTTCTCCACCACGGGCACATGGCGGTCATAGATATGGGCGTCGGCGATCACGTGGACAAGCTCGCCGGCCTGCAGACCGGAGACCTGCGCCATCATGTGTACCAGCACGCTGTACTGCACCACATTCCAGTTGTTGGCGGTCAGCATATCCTGACTGCGCTGGTTGAGGATGGCGTTGAGGGTGCTTCCGGACACATTGAACGTCATGGAATACGCACAGGGATACAGTGCCATCTCGTGGAGATCCTGAAAGTTGTAGAGATTGGTGAGAATGCGGCGGCTGGCGGGATTGTGCTTCAGATCGTACAGCACCCGATCCACCTGATCCATCTCCCCCTCAGGATACTGGTGCCGGATGCCCAGCTGGTAGCCGTAGGCCTTGCCGATGGAACCGTTTTCGTCCGCCCAGCTGTCCCAGATGTTGCCCCGCAGCTTCCGGACGTTGTTGGATTTTTTCTGCCAGATCCACAGCAGCTCGTCGATGCAGCTTTTGAAATACGTCCGCCGCAGCGTGAGAATAGGAAATTCCTTGCGCAGATCGTAGCGGTTGATGATGCCGAATTTCTTCACGGTGTGCGCCGGTGTGCCGTCCGCCCAGTGGGGACGCACCTTCTGGTCGGTATCCCACACGCCGTTTTGCAGGATGTCCCGGCAGTTCTGTTTGAATACCTCGTCAGCGTAGCTCATGGCGGCTTCCTCCTGTGTGCTCACAAATTTTTTTCCATTGTAACAAAAAAGGAAACCGCTGACAAGCGGTTTCCTTACAAATATCATACGGCGGTCAGTCGTCCATCTCCACGGTGATATGATCGGTGCCGTGTTCTTCGAATTCGCCCAGATACGTCTCCATCCGTGCCATGATCTCGTCGTAGTTCTCCGGGGTGATAGGGGGATCGTCCATGTCCCGCAGCGCCAGCTCCTGCGCCAGTATCTCAAAAAACGTGGTATCCTCGTAGGCCATGATGGCCTCGTGGATGCCGCCCTCGGCAAAGGCGCGGCTGGGGATCAGTTCCCCCTGATACAGCTCGGTCAGGGAGGTCATGCCCTGCCCCAGACAGTGGGAGAACACAAGGCTCTCCACTTCGTCGTATTCCCGGATGCGGTCGTCGCCCCGGGTGGAATTCAATACCCAGTTGCCGATGTATACCAGATCCAGCAGACGCCGGAATTGTTTTTGTGTCAGCTTCAGTTCCAT
>CAKTMQ010000156.1 GCA_934573945.1 uncultured Oscillospiraceae bacterium
GTATGTGCGAGCGCACCTGTAAGTTCGATGCCATCCACGTGGAGAACAACGTGGCCGTCATCGACTACAGCAAGTGCAAGAACTGCACCATGTGCGCCAAGGCCTGCCCCCGCAACGCCATCGAGCCTATCCCCACTCCCGAGGAGAAGGAGAAGTTCAAGGCCGCGCAGAAGGCCGCCGCTGAGAAGAAGGCCGCTGCCGCCAAGGCCGCTGCTGAGGCTGAGGCTGCCAAGACCGAGGCTCCCAAGGCGGAGTGATGACCATCGCTTGACTTCCTACAGAAAGGGTATGCACGTTTCGTGCATACCCTTTCTTTTGCGATCACCTCCCCTGCTGTCTGCCAGAAGCCCCCATAAAACCACGGGAAAATCCGCAACATTTCTGCAAAAAACAAGTTAACATAACGGCTGTGGAAAAAGATGTGGAAACTGTGCAAAACCCTTTTAAATGTGGGTTTCTGCTGGTTTCCACCGGAATTATTTTTTTGCCGTCGGCGGTATTTTTGCTGCAAAAAAACCACTCTCGCCGCCGGAAAACGACAGCAAGCCCTTGCGCAAGTGGGGAAAATGCGATACAATATATTGGAGTTTCTGTCAGAATGACTTTACGATCCTTTGGAGGTTTGTCAATGCCAAAGAAAAATGTATACAGCGACGACAGTATCACCAGCCTGAAGGGCGCAGATCGCGTCCGAAAACGGCCGGGTGTTATTTTTGGCTCCGATGGCCTGGAGGGCTGCGAGCACGCCGTGTTCGAGATCCTCTCCAACGCCATCGATGAAGCCCGTGAGGGACACGGCCAGCTCATTACCGTCACCCGCTTTCTGGACAAGTCGGTGCAGGTGGAGGATATGGGACGGGGCTGTCCGGTGGACTGGAACGAGAAAGAGGGTCGCTATAACTGGGAGCTGGTGTTCTGCGAGCTGTACGCCGGCGGTAAATACGACAATGAAAACAGCGAGAACTACGAGTTCTCCCTGGGTCTCAACGGCCTTGGTTCCTGCGCCACCCAGTATGCCTCCGCCTATATGGATGTGACGGTCTGGCGGGGCGGCAAGGAGTATGCGCTCCACTTTGAAAAGGGCGAGAACATCGGCGGCCTGCAGACGAAGGAGCTGACCACCAATAAGAAAAAGACCGGCACCCGGATCCACTGGCTGCCGGATCTGGAGGTATTCACCGACATCAACGTGCCGCTGGATTACTACCGCGATGCCATGAAGCGGCAGGCGGTGGTCAACGCCGGCGTGACCTTCCGGCTGCTGTACGAGACGGCACCGGGACAGTTCAGCACGGAGGATTTCCTCTACCCCAACGGTATCCGGGATTATATCGGAGAGCTGGCCGGTGACGACGCGCTGACCGAGCCGGTGTACTGGGAGGCGGAGCGCCGCGGACGCGACCGGGCGGACAAGCCGGAGTACAAGGTGAAGCTGAGCGTGGCACTGTGCTTCTCCAACCGGGTCAGCGTGGTGGAGCACTACCACAACTCCAGCTTTCTGGAGCACGGCGGCAGCCCGGAGAAGGCCACCCGTCTGGCCATGGTAGGTGCCATCGACAAATACCTGCGGGAGAACAACAAGTACCTCAAGTCCGAGTCCAAGATCACCTACCCCGATGTGCAGGACTGTCTGGTGCTGGTCAGCAACAACTTCTCCACCCAGACCAGCTACGAGAACCAGACCAAGAAGGCCATCACCAACAAGTTCGTACAGGATGCCATGGCGGAATTCCTCCGCAGCCGCATGGAGATCTACTTCATTGAGAACCGGGACGCGGCGGAAAAGATCGCTGCCCAGGTGCTGATCAACAAGCGCAGCCGCGAGACGGCGGAAAAGACCCGCATCAACCAGAAGAAAAAGCTGACGGAGAAGATCGACATCGCCAACCGCGTCCAGAAGTTTGTGGACTGCCGCACCAAGGATGTGAGCCGCCGGGAGATCTATATCGTGGAGGGCGACTCCGCACTGGGTGCCTGCAAGCAGTCCCGTGACGCGGAGTTTCAGGGTCTGATGCCCGTCCGGGGCAAGATCCTCAACTGCCTGAAGGCGGACTATCCCCGCATTTTCAAGAGCGACGTCATCACCGACCTGATGAAGGTGCTGGGCTGCGGCGTGGAGGTATCCGGTCGGGCGGTAAAGGATCTGAACCAGTTCGACCTGAACAACCTCCGCTGGAGCAGGGTAATCATCTGTACCGATGGCGATGTGGACGGTTTCCAGATCCGGACGCTGATCCTCACCATGCTCTACCGCCTGTGCCCCACCCTGATCCGGGAAGGACGGGTCTATATCGCGGAGACGCCGCTGTTTGAGATCACCTATAAGGACAAGTCCGCGGAAAAGACCTGGTTTGCCTACTCCGAGAAGGAGAAGGCGGACATCCTTCGCTCATTGGAGGGCAAGAAGGTGAAGGTGGATCGCTCCAAGGGACTGGGTGAAAACGACCCGGAGATGATGTGGCTGACCACCATGAACCCGGAGACCCGGCGGCTCATCAAGGTGCTGCCGGATGACGCGGAGGAGACGGCGCGGGTCTTTGATCTGCTGCTGGGCGACAATCTGGCCGGACGCAAGGAATACATCGCGGAAAACGGCCACAAGTATATGGATATGATCGACGTGAGCTGAAAAGACGCGTCCTAACATAACGAAAGGACACAGTTCCTATGGCAAAAAAGAAACCGGAAGAAAAAACCGTGCACCGTGCCGCCGACCCCAATGTGATGGGGCTGCGGGGCGCGGTGGTGGATCAGACCATCACCGCCACGCTGGACGAAAATTATATGCCCTACGCCATGTCGGTCATCGTCTCCCGCGCCATTCCGGAGATCGACGGCTTCAAGCCCGCTCACCGGAAGCTGCTGTACACCATGTACAAGATGGGGCTGATGACCGGCAGCCGCACCAAGTCCGCCAACATCGTGGGACAGACCATGCGCCTGAACCCCCACGGCGACCAGGCCATTTATGAGACCATGGTGCGTCTGGCCAAGGGCAACGAGGCCCTGCTGCACCCCTTTGTGGACAGCAAGGGCAACTTCGG
>CAKTMQ010000157.1 GCA_934573945.1 uncultured Oscillospiraceae bacterium
GCTCAAGGGATACGGATTCGACGGCATTGAAATCAACGCCGCCGGCAACAACATCGGCCAGTCGTTCCTCTCGCGCCAGCGCAACCACCGCGACGACGAGTACGGCCCCACTTGCATTGAAGACCGCGCCCGCTTCATCACCGACATTGCCACCGGCATCAAACAAGCCTGCGGCGAGGACTTTGTCGTTCAGGTCCTGTTTAATTGCGTTGAAGAAAATGACACCGATCTCGGCGATAGCTCGTTCATGACCACTCTGGAAGAGAACCTTGCCTTCGCAAAGCTCTTCGAAGCCGCCGGCGTCAACAGCCTCCATCTGCGCCTTGGCCCCCTGAACCAACATCCCGCCCAGTTTGCCTCTGACCTGTTCTTTGTGGGTCGCGGTATCGACGGCACGACTGGCTATGGCACCCAGTATGACTTTTCCTGCCACTTCGGCGGCCATCTCAGGGCCGAGAACTCTGGATATGGCCTGCTTCTCGACATCGCCGAGAAGTTCAAGCAAGTCGTGAGCATTCCCGTCGGAACGGTGACCTGCAACGACCCCGCTTACGCGCCCGACCTTTTTGAGGGCGCCCTGCGCGACGGCAAGGTCGACTTCCTCTTGATGAACCGCCCCCTGACCGTCGACTTCGACTATGTCAACAAACTCCGGGCCGGCGCGCTCGAGGACATCGCCCCCTGCACTCGCTGCCTGCATTGTTATCATGACAAGAACGCCGAGGGGAAGAAGTACGAGCACTGTCGCGTAAACGCCTGCACCCAGCGTGCCTTCCGTGCCGACATGCCCGAAGGTTACGAGCTACTCCCCATCGACGAACCCAAGAAGATTTTGGTGGTCGGTGCGGGTCCGGCAGGCCTTGAGGCAGCCGCCATTGCCGCCCAGCGCGGCCACGAGGTGACCGTGTACGAAAAGGATGAGCAACTCGGCGGGCTTCTAGACTGCGCAACGCTTGTCAAAGGCCCGCACGAGTGCCTGCCCAACCTGAAGGCTTACCTCGTCCACCGCGCCGAGAAGTCGGGTGCCGCCATCGTCACGGGCACCGAGGTCGACTCGTCGCTCATCGAGGAGGTCGCCCCTGACGCCGTGATTATCTCGGCTGGCGGCGTGAGGCAACCCCTGGGCTTCGAACAGACCGAGGGCACGCGCATTGTGACTCCCGAAGGCATTCTCGCTGTCACCGACTGCAAGCACGCCGTCGTCAGCGGCTGTTCGGCCCAGGCCTTGGACTGCGCAATGTACCTCATGGAGCAAGGCATCGCCGTCTCCATGGTCTTCCCCGACGACCTCGACCAGCTGGGCCGCGGCCACTCCGACTGGGTCAAGACTTTTGAGAAGCCCATCCTCTTCGCCCGTGGCTTGAGGGCCATCCCCCAGTCCGCAATTACAGGGGTCAACGATGGCTCCGTGACCGTCGCGGGCGCCGCCGGCGTTGATTTCGAGGTCCCCTGCGACGTTCTGGTAGAAGGCTGCGACATGGTCGCCAACTCCGAGCTCGCCCATGCACTCGACAACCTGGGCATCGACGTCCATGTCGTCGGCGACGCCATGAGCCCCTTCAACATCGCAGAGGCCATCTTCGAGGCCAACCGCGTGGCCCGCAACATCTAACTCGCCTATGCTAGCTCGCCGTTCCCATAGGCCCCTCGCAAGAAACGGCGCATCCAGAAACGACGTTACGTAAGGAGATCACCGTGCCCACCGACAAGCAGATTGACCGCAGGGATTTCGTCGCCATGGGGGCCGCCGGCGCCCTGGCGACAAGCGCCGCCCTGAGCTGCGGCACCGCCGTGGCCCAGGGGACATCTTCCATCGACTCCCAACTCGCCCGCGAGGGCGCCTGGAACTTCGAGATTGTCCCAGACCCCATTGCCGAGGATCAGATTTCCGAGGTCAAGGAAGCCGACGTCATCGTCGTAGGTGCGGGCACAAGCGGCCTGTGCACGGCTGTCTCGGCCGCCGAAGAAGGGCTGAGCGTCATCCTGTTCGCCATGGGCGCCGGCCCCATCGGTCGCGGTGGCTCAAACTTCGCCTTCCACAGCAAGTATCGCGAGAGCCTGGGACTGGAACCAATCAAGCCCTACCCTTACCTGTACCAGCACATGCTCGGCTGCACCTTCGACATCGACGAGGACAAATGGTTCAAGTGGTACCGCAACAGCGAGACCACGATGAACTGGATGATTGACATCATGGCCGAGACAGGCGAGTTCGACATCAACCTCGAGCAGGTCCTTCACGACAACATCGACGAGGAGGGCACCCCAGAGTACACCCCCCTCGGCACCCATGGCTGGTTCCTGCCCGACATGCCCGCAGTGGGCGACGGCCAGCCCCTGGTGACCAGGCGCCTCGCCGAAAAGGCCGCCGAGCTCGGCGCGCAGCTTGACTTTGAGACCCGTGGACTGCAGCTTGTCCGCGGCGGTGTGCCCAATGGCCAAGAGGGCCGCGTGGAGGCCATCATAGCCCGGGGTCCCGAGGGCAACCTGATAAAGTACGTTGGCACCAAGGCCATCGTGCTGGCCACGGGCGACTTCTCCCGCGACCGTGACATGGTCGCCAAGTACGCCCCCCAGGCTTACGACTGGATTACCAACTTCGATGTGGGCGAGGACTTTGACCCCGAGGCCGGCAAGGTCTACGGCGGCCTATATGAAGGCGACGGCCAAAAAATGGGACTGTGGATTGGCGCCGCATGGCAAAAGGCGTTCCCCAACGCCGCAATGGCTGGCACGCGCTTCGGCGGCGCAGACGACATCGGCTTCATCGTGAACGCCGACGGCAAGCGCTTCATGAACGAAAGCCTGTGCGGAACCTACGCCACCACCCAGTACAAGCATGTCCACGGCGGCATGATGTATCAGATCTGGGACAGCGCCTATGCCCAGACCGGCGCTCCTTGGCCCAAGCGCAAGACCGGCTACCTCACACCCCTCATGGAACCCGAGGAGGTCACGGCTGGCTGGGACGCAAAAGTCGAGGAGGGCGCCTATGTAAAGGCCGACACGCTTGAAGAGCTTGTGGAAGCTCTGGGTC
>CAKTMQ010000158.1 GCA_934573945.1 uncultured Oscillospiraceae bacterium
ACGGTGTTGGGCACAACGTAGTCATTGTAGACCTGAATGTCCAGGGTGATGTCCTTGGCGGCCAGGATCTCCTTGGCCACCTCCAGGATCTCGGCGTGGGGCGTGGGGGAGGCGGCGATGGAGATGGTCTCACCCTTCAGGGCGTCGTAGTCTACGGTGGCGTCATAGCCGTCGGTGGGGTTCTCCACCACGGAGACCACGGAGCCGGCGTACTTCTCAGCGATGAAGTCGGCCACCTGCTTGCTCTCCAGAGCGGCCTTCAGAGCCAGCGCCTTGGGGGAGGTCTCGTTGCCCTCCTTGACGGTCAGGATGTTGGCGTAAGCAGAGGCGCTGCCCTCAATAAGCAGGGAGTCGTTCACGGGGTTCAGACCGGCGTTGATGGCGTAGTTGCTGTTGATGACGGCGTAGTCCACGTCGGGCAGCAGGTTGGGCAGCTGAGCGGCCTCGGCCTCAACGATCTCCACATTGTACGGATTCTCCACGATGTCGTTCTTGGTGGCGGTGATGCCGGCGCCGTCGGCCAGCTTGATGATGCCGTTCTCCTGCAGCAGCAGCAGGGCGCGGGCTTCGTTGGTGGTGTCGTTGGGAACGCCGATCTTAATGGTGGCGGCGGCGGTGGGCTGATCGCCGTCGGTGTTGGTGTCAGCCTTGCTGCCGCAGGCGGCCAGGCTCAGGGTCAGAATCAGTGCCAGCGCAAGAGCTGCCAGCTTTACGAAATAATTGTGCTTCTTCATGGTGATGTCTCCTTTTTTCATCAGTTTCTATAAAAGTTGTGGTGATGATGTTTTGTCGGTGCGCGCTTACCGGCGGCGCTGTGCCTGTTCGTGTATGCTGTGTCCTGCCGGACACATTCGCTTGGTCTTTTTCATGGTGTGACCTCCTTATCAGCTTCGGGACAAACAAAAAACAGCGGCAGGTCAATCGACCTTCCGCTGCTTACGACTGTGGGTGTCCTCTTAGCGGGACACGGTACCGTCGGGGAAAATCAGTTGACCATTCTGCGCGCGACAAACCATGCACATGGGGCACATGCGCATCGCCATAAACATCATCATCGCAGCACTGAACTTCTTCATGACTGATTTTCTCCTTTCCTCGGTTCTTGGGGCGTCTCTGCCTCAGCTGGTGGCATGGTAACGCTTCCGACGCCATTTGTCAACCCCTTTTTGCGGATTCTGGCCATTTGACGAAAACATACAAAATCAGAGGGTATTTTTCGTGCAGTTTTCCTTTACAAAAATTTTGCTTGCAAAATGGGAAAATGCGCGTATAATTGCTCCATTAAAATTCAGAAGCAGACGGGAGGAATGGATCATGGCATCCAGAGTATTTGACTTGATCGCAAGAGAGGAGCTGCGGCAGAAGAACAACATCGAGCTGATCGCCAGCGAGAACTTTGCCAGTCCCGATGTGCTGCGGGCGGTGGGAAGCTGTCTGACCAACAAGTATGCCGAGGGCTATCCGGCCAAACGCACGATGGGCAATCAGGGGCGCTACTACGGCGGCTGCCAGGTGGTGGATGAGCTGGAGGAGTACTGCGTGCAGAAATGGAAAGAGGTATTTCATACCGACTACCATGTGAATGTCCAGCCCCACAGCGGTTCCTCCGCCAACGAGGCGGTGTATCTGGCGCTGCTGCAGCCCGGTGACAAGCTCCTGTCCATGAGTCTCTCCAACGGCGGACACCTGACCCACGGCTCACCGGTGAATCTCTCCGGCAAGATCTACGACGTACATTTTTACGACGTCGATGAAGAGGGCTTCATCGACTACGACGCCATGGAGCGGCTGGCGCACGAGATCCGGCCGCGGCTGCTGCTGGCCGGCGCTTCGGCCTATAGCCGCATCATCGATTTTGAGCGGTTTGCCCGGGTGGCGCAGGATGTAGGCGCCATCTTTATGGTGGATATAGCCCATATCGCCGGTCTGGTGGCGGCGGGAGAGCACCCCAGTCCCTTCGGCCTGGCGGATGTGGTCACCTCCACCACCCACAAGACCCTCCGCGGCCCCCGGGGCGGACTGATCTTCTGCAGGCCGGAGCTGGCCAAAAAGATCGACAGCGCGGTGTTCCCCGGTATGCAGGGCGGCCCGCTGGAACACGTGATCGCCGGCAAGGCGGTGGCGGCAGAGGAAGCCTGCACCAGAGAGTTCCGGGAGTATGCCCACAACGTGGTGGTCAACTGCAAGGCCATGGCGGCGGAGTTTATGTCCATGGGCTATCACGTGGTCACCGGCGGCACGGACAACCATCTCTTCCTGCTGGATCTGACCGACACGGGGCTGACAGGACGTCAGGTGCAGGAGGCGCTGGATCGGTGCGGTATTACGCTGAACAAGAACTGCGTTCCGGGAGATAAGCGCTCGCCCTTCCAGACCAGCGGCGTCCGCATCGGTACGGCGGCCATGACCACCCGGGGCTTCAAGGCCGACGACTTCCGCCGTGTGGCGCACCAGATTGACGACGTGATCCGGCGGCTGGCGGCGTCAAACGCGGAGAGCAACGCATAAAAATAAGCGGATCGTGTATGAGCAAACAGGCGCCCTGACCTTGGTCAGGGCGCCTGTTCATCTTGTCAGAATAAACGATATTTTTTTGTGAAAGACAGGCGGTGCGGCGAAGGGAACGGCGCGCCGGTTTTTTTATGGGGAAAAAGAGGGTGTTTAACGGGGAAAAAGGGGGCGCTTATAGGGGAAAGACCGGTGCTTATGAAACCAGCTTCGGCGGCTTTCCGCCCAGAAAGCGGCGCAGGAAGCAAACCGCCATTACGGCACAGATCACCTCGGAGATCACCGGGGCGTACCAGATGGCGCTGCCGCCTACGGCGAAGGCCAACACCAGCAGGGCGGTGGCCTGAAAGACCAGCCCGCGCCCCACGGAGATGCAAATCGCGCCCCGGGGACGCTCCACCGCCGTCAGGAAGCCGCCCATGAGGATGTTGCTGCCCAGCAGCAGGTAGCACAGACCGTACCGCCGCAGCGCGCCGGCCGCGCTGCCCAGCAGCTCCGGCTTCTCCGCGCC
>CAKTMQ010000159.1 GCA_934573945.1 uncultured Oscillospiraceae bacterium
TGGTTCACTTTCATTGCGCTTCTCCCTCGCTCTCTTGTGCTTTTTCAGATTTCAGGATGGCTGTCATGATCTTTTCCGGCGGCTTCTCCGTCCGTGACGGCTCCATCGCCGCCTACCACTCCGAGGCCATCGTCTGGGTCATTGTGGCGTTCACCATTCTGGCCGGCATCAATTTCTCGCTGCTGTTCGCCATCGCCTGCGGCCGGTTCCGCACCGCCTTCCGCAGCGAGGAGCTACGCTGGTATCTGCTGATCCTGGCCGTTACCATCTCCCTGATCTGCATCGACCTCCATGTGGAGATGGGCTACGGCTGGTACGAGTCCATCTCCGACGCCTCCTTCCAGGTTACCACCATTATGAGCACCACCGGTTATGCCACACGTGACTTCACCCTGTGGCCTACCTTTTCCCGCTGCATTCTGGTACTGCTGATGTACGTGGGCGGCAGCGCCGGCTCCACCGCCGGTGGCATGAAGATCAGCCGTCTTATGCTGCTGACCAAGAGCCTGCGCCGGGAGCTGGATCACATCATCCACCCCAACCGGGTATCCGTCATTACCATCGACGGCCAGCCGGTGGACGAAAAAGCCGTCACCTCCGCCCATATGTTCCAGGTGGCCTATCTGCTGGTGCTGATGGCCGGCACGCTGGTGGTCTCGCTGGATGTGCTGGGCTTCACCGAATCCTTTGTAGCCTCCCTAACCTGCATCAGCAATGTGGGACCCTCACTCGGCTCACTGGGGCCCATGGCCAACTTCGCCCCCCTGTCCTGGTTCAGCAAACTGGTGCTGACGCTGGTGATGCTGATGGGGCGTCTGGAGCTGATGCCCATGCTGGTGCTCCTCAGCCCTACCACCTGGCGCAACAAATAATCACATCATTAAAAGGAGCTATACCCTTTCCTGACAAGCATAAAAGACCGGGTGCAGATCACCCGGTCTTTTCTTTTCCTTAGTACCGAAAAAGCCTGTCATTGCGAGCCAGTCCGCGCCGCGAAGCAAGTACCCTTGGGGTGCAGACTGGCTCGCAATCTATTCTCAAATTCCCATTGACGGACGATCCCGACAACCTCAATTCACGCCCAGCGCCGCCAGCATCTGCTCCGCCCAGTCCCAGTCCTCCTCAAAAGCGGGCACATAGGAATTGTCGCTGCCCATGAACACCAGTCCCAGCAGTGTACCGTTCCGGTAACGCGCCACCACATTTCCCGTGACGGCACAACCCCGTACCCGCTTCTGGTCGTCCATGTAGATGCCGCCCACCCAGAAGTCCTCCTCCGGCCGCTCCAGCAGCAGGGCAAAATCAAAGCGGTACAGCTCCGCCCGGTCGCCGTCCTCCGTCCCGTACTCGCCCGCCGGCTCAAACTGCAGCAGCTCATAGGCGTAGAACCCGCCGGGGCTCGCCGCAAATTGATCCAGCGCCTGCTGCATCACCGCGTCCAGCTGCGGCTTGAACCGCTGGTAGGCCGCCTGATCGATCACGTCCCCGTTCTCCCGGATCTGCTGCTCCGTGGTGTTGTCCACAATGACCCACCGGCCATCCTCACCCTGTATCAGATAGAACTGCCGGTCAACATGGCCGCCGTTCATCGGTGTGCGGGTGTGGTCGTACTCAATATAGTAGGCGGCGTCCACCACTGCGAAGTGGTTATCCAGCAGGTCGTCCGACCAGCCCCGGAAGACGGCCAGCTCACTGCCCTTGTAGTACTGCGCCACCCGCTGCGTCTCCGCCTCGTTGACCGCCGCCGATTCCACCCGGACGCTGCCGGCGTAGTTCTTCTGCGCCTCCGCCTCGATGGCGGCGCGGACAGATGCCGCCGGGTCGGTGGTCGGCGCCTGCAGCCATCCCTCAAACAGATAAAGGCTCAGCACAGGAAAGCTCTCGCGGCCAATGGCGCTGTTCGTTTCGATGGCGATTGGCTCACCACCCGGCCACAGCTCCCGCATATCCGTATCCGGTGTGTAATACCGCCAGTTGGCCTGGGGCTCGCCGTCACTGTTGTTCTCGCTGCCGCCCTCCAGCACGGTAAACACAGCGCCGGGGCAGACCAGAAAGACGTCGTTTTCAAAGGTCAGTCCGCCCTCCCGGACGGTACCCTTGCCGGTCTGGTACACGTTGGTCACCTGCACCTTCAGGTCATTGTATGTAAAGGTCTCCGTCGTCAGCTCTGCCCGATCCGGCCAGCCGATCTGTTGGAGCACATCCCACACGCTGCTGCCGTCGGCGGCCTGTGCCACACTGTCCTGGGCGTGGCGTATCAGCTGATAGAGGGTCTCATCCCGGAAATAGGCGTCGTACACCGCCCCTTCATCCGGGGACAGCGCCAGACTGAGGTTGGTAACGTGCACGATCTCGCCCACCGTCCCGCACGACAGTATCAGCCGGGGGCCTCCGTCGATCTGCACGGCCACAGACCACTCCTGTCCGCCCTGCCCGTAGCCCAGCGCCTCTTCCGGTGTGATCTGGCTGTCGGCGGCCTTGTTCATGGCCGTCACCAGCCGCCCCAGCGTGATGTCGGGGTAATCTCCCACATCCCAGTCCCGCACCTGCGCCACCGTCAGCGATGCCATGTAACCGGCAATGGTGTCGTCGGACTGAACCGGCGTCTCCGCCCCGTTCTTCTTCGCCCCGGTAAACGTACACCCGATGCACAGCGCCGCCGCCAGCACCAGGGCAATGGCCGCCGCTGCCGCTGTCCGGGGCTTCTTCGCCAGCAGCACGATCCGCTCCCGCAGACTGCTCTTTCCGCCGTCCATGGCGGTGGCGGTCAGCAGCACGCCTGCGCCGCGGCGGCAGGTCATCCGGATCAGCGTCCGCCCGTAGGCGGCACGCTCCGTCTCTCCCAGATAGCGGACAGTGGCCTCGTCGCAGGCCAGCTCCGCGTCCTGCCGGGAGAGAGCCGCCGCCCACCACACCAGCGGATTCCACCAGTGCAGCGCCAGACACACCGTCCGCAGCAGCGCCCACACATGGTCGCC
>CAKTMQ010000160.1 GCA_934573945.1 uncultured Oscillospiraceae bacterium
GGAACAGACCTTGATACCGGCTTCGTAGACGCCCCGTGCGGTAGCCTCGTTACCGGACATCAGATGTTTCATAGCTATTTCCACCTTTCTTCTCATTTTCCTCTTATATTTTCATTCTCTTATTGAAAACGCATCAATACTGCGCGGCCTCCTGCTCGCCGTGGAGCACCCGCAGGGCGCCCTCCGCCAGAGAACGCATCTCCTCCTCACCCGGCAGGCGGATCACCTTGGCGATCTTGCCCACATAGGCGGTGATGTCGTCGCAGAAGAACTGCTCATAGGCCATGCCGCCGGTGTAGACGATGGCGTCCACGTCAAAATGCAGCACCGCCGCCATGGCGCCGATGTCCTTGCTGAGCTGATAGACCAGTGCCTGATAGGCCTCCACATATTTGGGATCGCCCTCCACCACCTTGGCGCAGATCACCCGGAAATCGGTGGTGCCCAGATAGGAGAGCATACCGGCACGGCGACCCATGGTCTTTTTGACCTCATCCTTGGTCTTGCCGCTGAAGCAGTAGCTGATGAGCTGGTTCACCGGCAGACCGCCGGCGCGATCCATACCCATGGAGCCCTCGTCCTTCACGTTGCACACGTCCACCACACGGCCGTGCTCATGGGCGCCCACGCTGACGCCGCCGCCCAGATGGCACACGATCAGGTTCACATCCTCATATTTCTTGCCCAGCTCCTTGGCCGCCCTGCGCCCCACTGCCTTGTGGTTCAGGGCGTGGAACTGGCACAGCCGGCGGAACTCGGAAAAGCCGGTGTAATGGGCGATCTCCGTCATCTCGTCCACGCAGACGGGATCCACAAAGAACACCGGGATGCCCACCATGTCGCCCAGTCTCTTGGCCAGATAGGCACCCAGATTGGAGGGATGCTCACCGTAGGGGGCGGTCTCCACATCGTGCATCACCTGTTCGTTGACCGCATATGTACCGGAGGGGATGGGGCGGTACAGGCCGCCGCGTCCGCAGACCGCGTCGAAATCCTTCAGCTGATAACCGGCCTCCGTCACCGCCTGCAGCACGGCCTTCTGCCGGTAGTCCGCCTGATCGATGACGCGCTCAAACTGATCCAGCTCCTCGGCGGAGTGGTCGATGGTCAGCTTATACAGCTGCTGCTCCTCCTCAAACACCGCGATCTTTGTGCTGGTGGCGCCGGGATTGATGACAAGGATCTTCATGGGGCGATTCCCTCTCTTTCTTCTATTTCACCTGTTTCCTGTCAGAAAACAATTCACCGAATGACTTGGTGAACTATTCACAGTATTGCACTTTCCAAACGGTTTGTCAACGTCCATTTTCGTTTTTCACAAAAGTTGTCACATCGCACAAAAATAAAAGGCAAGTACTGTTGAAAACAGCACTTGCCTCAGCTTATCAAAAAATCACTTCTCCAGTCCCCGCAGCAGCGCGTCCGCCATAGCGGTGCCCCGTGCCACGATGTCGAAACCTCCCTCGTAGATCCGCCACTCCAGCAGTGTACCGCGGTGCAGCGTCACCAGATATTCCACCACCGTGTCGTCGTCCACCCGCGGGCTGATGCAGCCATCCTGGCGGCACAGCGCCACCAGCTCCGCCAGCACACGGTAGTACACCCGGTGCTCGTTGCGCCGCAGCGCCGCCTGCTCCGGATACTTCATGGCGTGGATAAACGCCTTGTACAGCACGCCGTCGCTGCTGCTGATCCGCAGCGCCTGCCCTACGAAGTCCAGCAGCTTTTCCCGCGGGGTATGGCTCGCATCTGCCAGATAGGCCGCCTCCAGCGTCAGGTAGGCGGTGTCCACATGGTTGGTGACCTGGATGGCCAGCTCGTCCTTGCTCTTGAAATAATGGTAGATGTTGCCCACCGAGCAGCCTGCCTTCTGGGCGATCTCCTCCACAGAAACATTCTCAAAGCCCTCGCGGTCAAACAGATCCAGCGCGATATTCTGGATCCGGCTGCGCATCTCCAGCGCCTGCTGCTTCCGCGGGGTAAGTCTCTCTGCCATACGATAAAACCTCTGCACAATTGATGTTTCTTATCATAATCGGAATCACTTCCGGTGTCAAGTATGTATCTGTTTACAGCGAGAAAGGGCGGAGACCCTTTCGGTGTCTCCGCCCTCTCCTGTTACTTGTGTCCGCAGCTGCCCTTGCAGTGTGCGCAATTGCCGCCGCAGGAACCGGAGCAGAAGTCCTTGCCTTGCTTTTTGCATTTGATGAGGTAGTGGACAATGGAAGTGACAATGGCAATCAGAACGAGAGAAATCAGAATATCAGCCAGCATGACAAGCGCTCCTTTCTATGGGATGACAAATCCAATGAAGTAACGAATTTTTACAGCTTCACGCTCAGCTTGTCAGCGGCCTTGTAGGGGCGGACAAGCAGGTAGATCAGGGCAGCCAGTACGATGACGGCCACGATGGTGCCGATGACGCTGCCGCTGCCGACGAACCAACCACCGAACTGGTTGATCATCAGGGCGATGACATAGGCGAAGCCGCACTGATAGCCGATGGCGAACCACGTCCACTTGGCGTTGTTCATCTCACGCTTGATAGCGCCGATGGCCGCGAAGCAGGGAGCGCACAGCAGGTTGAACACTAGGAAGGAGTAACCGGAGATTCCGTTGAAGGCTGCGGCGATGGCATCATACACGGTACCCTCTCCGCCGCTGAACAGGGAACCCAGCGTGGCGACGATGTTCTCCTTGGCCACCAGGCCGGTGATGGAGGCCACGGCAGCCTGCCAGTTGCCCCAGCCCAGAGGTGCAAAGATCCAGGCGATGGCGTTGCCGATCTTGGCCAGGATAGAGGAACCGATCTGATCCTCCTCCAGCATACCGAAGCTGCCGTCCAGCCAGCCGAAGCGAGAGGTAAACCACACGAAGATGGTGGAAAGCAGAATGATGGTACCGGCCTTCTTGATGAAGGACCAGCCGCGCTCCCACATGGAGCGGAGCACGTTGCCCAGAGTGGGCCA
>CAKTMQ010000161.1 GCA_934573945.1 uncultured Oscillospiraceae bacterium
TTTATCAGCCTTGGCAAGATGATGGACTTCATCAAGAAGGGCGACGACGCCAACGAGGCACTGAAGAAGGCCACCGGCCATTACGGCCAGTGGGACAACGCGGCGAAGTATATCGACCCGCGCCAGGAATAAAGGAGGAGGACGACAAAATGGCTCTGTTTGAAAGTTACGAGAGAAGAATCGATAAGATCAACGGCGTCCTCGCTCAGTACGGTATCGGCTCCGTGGAGGAGTGCCGCGAGATCTGTCAGGCAAAGGGCTTCGATCCCTATGAGATCGTCAAGAGCATCCAGCCCATCTGCTTTGAGAACGCCTGCTGGGCATATACCGTGGGCGCCGCCATCGCCATCAAGGCGGGTGTCAAGACCGCCGCTGAGGCGGCAAAGATGATCGGTGTCGGTCTTCAGTCCTTCTGCATCGACGGCTCCGTGGCAGAGGATCGTAAGGTCGGTCTGGGTCACGGCAATCTAGGCGCCATGCTGCTGAGCGACGAGTCCAAGTGCTTCGCTTTCCTGGCCGGCCACGAGTCCTTCGCCGCCGCTGAAGGCGCTATCGGCATCGTGAAGAACGCCAACAAGGCACGTAAGGAGCCGCTGCGCGTGATCTTAAACGGTCTGGGCAAGGATGCTGCACAGATCATCAGCCGTATCAACGGTTTCACATATGTACAGACCCAGTTCGACTACTATACCAGTGAGCTGAAGATCGTCCGCGAGATCCGCTATTCCGAGACGGAGCGCGCCGATGTCCGCTGCTACGGCGCTGACGACGTCCGCGAGGGTGTGGCCATCATGCATCACGAGGGCGTGGATGTGTCTATCACCGGCAACTCCACCAACCCCACCCGTTTCCAGCATCCTGTGGCGGGCACTTATAAGAAGGAGTGCATCGAGCAGGGTAAGAAGTATTTCTCTGTAGCCTCCGGCGGTGGTACCGGCCGCACGCTGCATCCCGACAACATGGCCGCCGGCCCTGCCAGCTACGGCATGACCGACACCATGGGCCGTATGCACAGCGACGCCCAGTTCGCAGGCTCTTCCTCCGTCCCCGCCCACGTGGAGATGATGGGCTTCCTGGGTATGGGCAACAACCCCATGGTCGGTGCGACTGTGGCTGTGGCTGTTGCGGTGGCAGAAGCGGTAAAGTAAGCGGTAAAAATTCCATGATAAAACCCCCGTACAGACAAGTACGGGGGTTTTATATGCGGAAAAGGAATTTTTCCTCTTGACAGAATGTGAATGAATCATTATAATAAAACAGCTATCGGGGTGTAGCGCAGTTGGTAGCGCGCTTGGTTCGGGACCAAGAGGCCGCGAGTTCAAGTCTCGCCACTCCGACCATGCAGAGTGTCCTTATAGGATCTGAGTATCCTGTAATGGACACTCTGCTTTTTTACTGTTTCAGATATTGCCCAACGCCGGAAAGGGGAGAAACGGTTCCGGCGGGGCGGGGCTGTCGTTCAGCCGTTTTTCCATATAGGACACGTTGTACCAGGTATCGAATTTGTACCCGCTGTGGTGCAGCTGCCCCACGGTCTCGTATCCCATGTGGGTATGGAAAGCAACGCTGTTGCCAGTCAGATGAGCGTCGTCCGTATCGGGATAGGCCACAACGGCGTAAAGATTACGGATATGCTGAGCGGCGGCAGCCTGTTCCAGCACGGTATAGAGCCGCTTTCCCAAGCCTGCGCCCCGGGCATTCTGCCGCAGGTAAATACTGGTCTCGGCTGACCAGCTGTAGGCGGCGCGTTCGCCGAAAGCTCCCAGGTAGGCATATCCGAGAATGTCGCCGTCTTGTTCCGCCACCAGATAGGGATAGCGGGTCAGAGTGGCTGCGATCCGGCGGCGGAACTCCGCTGCGTCGGGAGCCGTGTATTCAAATGTGATGGCGGTGGTCTCTACATAGGGTGCGTAGATAGCCGCCAGTGCCGCTGCGTCATCCACGGCAGCGGCGCGGATAGTGATCTCCTGCATATTGTCAAGCCTTCTTTCGTTTTGCTGGTATTGGCGTCAGGTTTTTCAGGGCGATGATGATCTGTGCGGCGCGTGCTGTGTCGTCCAGATCCAGAATGTATTGCTCTTTAGCCCCTTCATAGGGGAAGCCGGTGGACAGGCCGTTGGCCAGCGGTGCCAGAGTGGGCAGCTTTTTCACGAATACAGTGTTGTCGCAGACCGTCAACAGGGGCTTATCGTCGATGTAGATCATATATTCGCCGAACATCTTCCGGTATCGCACTGTGCCGCAGGCGGGCAGATGGTCAAGGACGTAGTCCAGATATTCTATTGTAGTAGCTATAATCATCGCCTCCTTTGTGATGCGCCTATTGTACCCGTGTCGGGATGCGATTGCAACTCTTTTTACTATGATAATGAAAAAGGCACGAGAGTGGTTTCATCACACCACTTTCGTGCCTTCCGACGGTTGTAGGCTCTGGGGTTTTCGCTCTTGCGGGTGGCCGGATTCAGCGCGCCCCAGGTACCCCGTCTCATCGCATCGCGTCTGCGCTTTTCTTTTTTGGAGAGCTTTTCATAGGGAATAAATTTTTCCATAGATCCATCCTTTCCAGATCGGGTCGATAGAATACCCCGCCTCCTTTGGCGGGGTATTCTATATGTGATCGCGCCGGTCACACGGAACCGCCGCGGATAATATGGCGGAAGATACCGCCAATGCAAAAGAGCGCAGTGACACAGGCCAAAGAGACCGTGACATATGTCATTGCAGAGAGCTGAGGGACAAGAATGCCGATGACCGTGCAGATCAGGCACAGAACAACACCAGCGATGACCGGAAGCAGATTCTTCATGGCGATACTCCTTTCAAAGTGTGAACAAGGTTTCCTTTCCTTCTATAAGCTATCTTACCATCGATTAACAAGGGCAAACACGCCTGACAGCGTGTCTTTCCGGCGCTTTTTGCTCTTTTCGCCTTGGCGGGCGACAGCCCGCCTGCGTCTCA
>CAKTMQ010000162.1 GCA_934573945.1 uncultured Oscillospiraceae bacterium
GTGGGCTATACCCAGGTTGTCCCCGAGGATGTGGTGTGGCGGACCATTGAGCATAAGCTGGGCAAAAAGCCCAAGCTGCTGCCGCTGAACAAGCATGCCTTTGAAAAGGGTCTCGCCATCGGCAGAGCCGCCCGGTGAGTGACGCGCAGAGCGCAGCATTTATTGGGTACAATAACGCCCTTTATTGGGGTCATAAGCGGTTCTTTTTGGGTCATAAACGCTCTTCGTATATGCTCTATATCAATAAATATCTCCCGGATAAACCGAGAGATATTTATTTTGCGCAATTTTTGCTTTCTGCGCAAATCTGCGCAGTTTTGTCTTTCTTCTCTATTTGAGAGGAGTTTATGCTTTTCACCGTGGTATCCGACAGCTGCTCCGGGTACAATAGAAAATAAGATCACAAAAGCTGGAGCGTCTTTGCCTGACGCATTTCCAGCGCCGTATTTTTCAGAAATACGGCATATTTCAAAGAAAGGTGCGCGGAATCCCGTGAACAAAAACGATCCGTATCAGATGGGTATCGTCGGCCATGAACAGGTGAGCGGTCAATCGCCGGCACTGCGGCAGCTGCGTCTGGCAGAATATCTGCTGGCCGCCGTATGGGCGGCCATGCTAGCGGCCTGTCTGCTGCACCGGGACTGGTTTACGGTGGAGGGGATCGTCCACTACACGCCGCGTCAGCCGGCGCTGGCTGTGCTGGTGATGCTGGTGCTGTTTGCCCTCAAGAGCCTGAGCTTTTTTATCTACTGCGGCCTTCTGTATGCCGCCAGCGGCGTGCTGTTTCCCCTGCCGGCAGCCATTGCGGTAAACCTGTTGGGCACCGTGGTAATGGCCAGCGTCCCCTATGCGCTCGGCCGCAGATTGGGAAGTCCCGCAGCGCAGTATATGCTGGCACGGTATCCCAAGGCAGCCGTACTGCAGAAGCTGCGCTGCGGCAGCGACTTCTTCTTCGTGCTCATCACCCGTCTGCTGGGCATTCTGCCCGCTGATCTGGTCAGCGCCTATATGGGCACTGTGGAGATGCCCTACCGCCCTTATCTGGGCGCCTGTCTGCTGGGATTTCTCCCCAGCTGTATTCTCTTCCCCATCATGGGCATGAACATCTCCAACATTCGCTCCCCCCAATTTCTCATCTCCGCAGGTATCGCACTGACCGCCATGCTGGTCTCCTGCATCGTGTTCCACTTCTACCGAAAGAAGCATACAGATACAGAAAGGAAATGTGAACTATGAGCATCACCGACAAGATCTCCCATGCGGCGGAACGCAAGGCTTTTGAAACGATCCTTGATTCCATGATCAAAAAGGGTCAGACACAGGATGTGGGAGATCTGGCTGAGCAGCTGATCGACATGATCCAAAAAATCCACAAGGGCACATGGAGCGATGCCTCCTTTGACGCCCTGCGCATGATCGCCGAGAACCCGGACGGCAAATGGGCGCATTACGCCCAGCGGCTCATCCGCGAAAACGACCCCTATATTCTCAAGACGTTTTTGACCAATGCGGCCTACGAGGGCGGCTTCCGAGGCTACCAGACGGCACAGGAGACTGCCGCCAAGTACGACATCAATGTGCCCTGGCTGATCCTGATGGATCCCACCTCCGCCTGCAATATGCACTGCACCGGCTGCTGGGCGGCGGAATACGGTCACAAGCAGAGCCTGACCTTCGAGGAGATGGACCAGGTACTGACCGAGGCCAAAGCATTGGGCACCCACGCCTGTCTTTTCACCGGCGGCGAACCGCTGCTGCGAAAGAAAGACATCATCCGCCTGTGCGAAAAGCACCGGGATATGGCATTCCACGCATTTACCAACGGTACACTCATCGACGAGGAATTCTGCCAGGAGATGCTGCGGGTGGGCAACTTCTTTGTGTCCATCAGCGTTGAGGGCTTCGAGGAGGCCAACGATGGACGCCGCGGCGAGGGGCACTTCCAGAAAGCACTGGACGCCATGGATCTGATGCACAGCCACCGCATTCCCTTTGGCGTCTCCATCTGCTACACCAGCAAGAACTATCAGGTGGTCACCAGTGACGAATTCCTCGACCTGCTGATCGGCAAGGGTTGTGTGTTTGCCTGGTACTTCCACTATATGCCGGTAGGCGTCAATGCCAGCACGGGTCTGCTGCTGACACCAGAGCAGCGCGCCTATATGAAAGACCGCATCCGCGAAATCCGCGGCGTCACCGGCGGCAAGGAGCTGTACTGCATCGACTTCCAGAACGACGGCGAGTTTGCCGGCGGCTGCGTGGCAGGCGGACGTATCTATTGCCACATCAATGCAGCCGGCGATGTGGAGCCCTGCGTGTTCATTCATTACTCCAGTGCCAATATTCGGGAAAAGAGCTTTCTGGAGTGCCTGCAGCAGCCGCTGTTCAAGCTGTACCGACAGGGACAGCCCTTCAACGGCAACCATCTGCGCCCCTGCCCTATGCTGGAAAATCCCGACCTCTTGCCGAAAATGGTAGCGGAATCCGGCGCCCACTCCACCGATCTGGAAGCACCGGAAAGTGCCGAGCATCTGTGCGCCAAGTGCAAAGCCTATGCGGAACACTGGAAGCCGGAGGCTGAAAAGCTCTGGTCAGAAACACATCAGACGAATTGAACGGGAGGTAAGCAACTATGAGGCATGACGACAGAACCACACTGTGCTGCATTGGCAGAATGGCCGTGGCCGTGGTGGCACTGCTGGGCGTGGTGGCCACAGTGCTGGCCTGGCTGTGCCAGCGGGGCACTTTGCGCTGGCCGGACTTTCTGGAGCGCCGCTTTACCCGCCAAAACAACGCGGTAGAGGACAACTTCGCCGATTGCTGAGAATCCATCCATCCTGAAAAGTATCATCCGGAGAGCGTCTCCGGGATGTCAAAAGAGCAGCTCCGCGGTGTGTACCGCGGAGCTGCACTTTAGGGGAACGGCAGGCAAAAGCAGGCTGTCCA
>CAKTMQ010000163.1 GCA_934573945.1 uncultured Oscillospiraceae bacterium
GGAGCTGCAGAACTCTCTGGAGCGGGAGACCAGCACCGAGGTCATCGGCGAAAAGGTCATGGAGAAGCTGAAGGCCGCCGACGAGGTGGCTTACGTCCGCTTCGCCTCGGTCTACCGGCAGTTCAAGGACATCAACACCTTCATGTCCGAGCTGAACAAGCTCCTCAGCGAGAAGTAAAGATCCTGACACTAGATCTGACGGTTTTGCTGCCAAAGAGGATTGCGGCCTGACTGCGCGCCTTTGGTGCTTTCACGCCGCGAACGCTGTGAGGCGTCTGTCTCCGTCTCGCCGGTTATAAAACATTCTTGATGCTCAGCTGCTCCATCTCCATCAGCCGATCCAGCTGCAGCGCCAGCTGCACGGCGGCGTCGGAGAGCTGTCCGGCGTCCTGCTGCGCCGCGTAGAGCGCGCACTGGTGCAGCAGCGTGTCCGCCTCGTTGATCTCCTCGTGCTGGAGAATGATGTGGAGATAGCCCTGCCGCTGCTGCCAGCTGCCGTGCAGGGCGGCCATCTCCTGCTGCGCCGTGTCCCAGTCGTCCCTTCCGGCGGCGGCGGTAACAGCGTCGAGCTGTGCCTTCCAGCCGTCGCAGCGGCGGGTGAGACAGGCGCCGTTGAGCAGGCTCACCGCCACCAGCAGCACCAGCATGGCGATGGAGATGCGGAGTGCCTTCATCGGAGGGCCTCCTTTCCGGCGAATACCACGCTGCCGCCCCGGTCTACGGTCAGCAGGAACACGTCCTCCACCCGGTGCACCTTGTGCGCCTTGAGCTGCTTATCCAACCACTTGCGATCCAGTCCCATTTTCCGGAGGTTCTTGTCCAGCAGGCGGCCGTTGTCGATGAGGATCACCGGCAGGAACACGTCGTCCTCCACCTGCAGGGACATCTGTCGGGGCGTCACGGGCTGCACGTCGGCGCGGAGCAGTACGCTCAGCTGGCCGCTGGTCTCCAGCACGGCGTACTTCACGTCCGCCAGGGACGATACCCCCTGTACCCGCAGCTCCTCCAGCACCTCGTCCAGTGTCAGACGGCTGCGGCGGATGGCGGATTGCTGCAGGACGCCGTCCCGGACGATGATGGTGGGCTCGCCGCACAGCAGGGAGCGAAAGCGGATGCTCAGCATATTGATGCCGCTGAGCAGTGTGCTCAGCGACAGCAGCGTGACGATGGGCACCACGCCCTGCAGCAGCGGCAGGCCGAAGTCCTGCATGGGGACGGAGGACAGGTCGCTGAGCAGCATCATCAGCACGAATTCGATGGGCTCCAGCTGGCCGATCTGCCGTTTGCCGGTGAGCCGCAGTCCGACGATGAGCATGGCATAGAGCAGTACCGTGCGAAAAAACGCGGTGATCAAGTGGGATCAACTCCTTTCTTTTTTAGGAGTATGGACGATTTTGCGAAAAATATTGCCAAGTGTGATAAGATCGGTCATTATCGTGGCCGATTTTATATATCATGTTTAGAAGGAGGGCGCGTCTGCGCCCGCGCAGAGAGAAAGGAGGCCATCGGCCATACGTGAGCCGACAATAGCGCCAGCGCCTGCCCCCGGGCAGGACGACGAGGGGGAGAGAGGATCGAAGATTCGGCGGATGCTCTCCCGCACCGCCTCCGGGTGCGTCAGGCAGTCCACAAATATGCGGGCGACCGCAAAACAAAGGGACTGCCGCCGGAGAAGCAAAAGACAAATGACTGCGCGTTTGTCCTTTTGATGCTGTAAAAGAATCAGGAGGTACAATTGATATGTGTGGAATCGTAGGATACGTGGGCACCCGGCAGGCGGCGCCGCTGCTGCTGGAGGGTCTGCGGCGGCTGGAATACCGGGGCTATGACTCCGCCGGTGTGGCCGTGTGCGGCGCCGACGGGCTGCAGGTGCGCAAGGCCAAGGGACGGCTGGAGGTGCTGGCGGAGCTGACGCAGGAGGGCAAGACCCTCCCCGGCACACTGGGCGTGGGGCACACCCGCTGGGCGACCCACGGCGAACCCAACGACGTCAACGCACATCCCCAGGTGAGCCAGAGCGGCCTGTTTGCCGTGGTGCACAACGGGATCATTGAAAACTACGCCGTGCTGCGCGCACGGCTGATGGAAAAGGGCTGCACCTTCCGCTCCGAGACGGACACGGAGGTGGTGGCGCAGCTGCTGGAGTGGTACTACCGGGACAGTCACGACGTGTTCGAGGCGGTCACCAGTATGCTCTCCGCGGTGGAGGGCACCTATGCGCTGGGCATCATCTGCGCCAACGCACCGGATCGGCTCATCGCCGCCCGGAAGGACGCGCCGCTGCTGCTGGGCTACGGACAGGGGGAAAACTTCATCGCCTCCGACGTGACGGCGCTGCTGCGCCATACCCGGGACGTGGTGTATATGGACGACGGGGAGATGGCGGTGGTCACCGCCGAGGGCATCCGGATCTACGATGAGCGCCGCCGCCCGGTGGAAAAGGAGCACCAGCACATCGACTGGGACGTGGACGCGGCGGAGAAGGGGGGCTATGCCCACTTCATGCTCAAGGAGATCTATGAGCAGCCCGCCGCCGTCGCCAAGGCCATCACCGGCCGCATTCAGGACGGCCGGGTGGTGCTCAGCGACCTGACTATGACCGACCGGCAGATCCGGGACATCGGCCGCATCTGCATCGTGGCCTGCGGCTCCAGCTACCATGTGGGCATGGTGGGCAAGTACAATCTGGAGCGTATGCTGCGCCGTCCGGTGGAGGTGAGCCTTGCCTCGGAGTTCCGCTACAGCGACCCCATCGTGAGGGAGGGCGATCTGGTGATCGTCATCAGCCAGTCCGGCGAGACGCTGGACACCATGGCGGCACTGCGGGAGGCGAAGAAGCGGGGCGCCCGCATTCTATCCATCGTCAATGTGGTGGGCTCCTCCATCGCCCGGGAATCCGACGACGTGCTCTACACCTGGG
>CAKTMQ010000164.1 GCA_934573945.1 uncultured Oscillospiraceae bacterium
CGCCGTGAGGGATTCGAACCCCCGGCCTTCTGGTCCGTAGCCAGACGCTCTATCCAGCTGAGCTAACGGCGCATATCATCTACATCATCCAGACGACTTACCAATAATACCACATATTTTTTGAAAATGCAAGTGTTATTTTGACTTTTTTTATTTTTTTCAGGTTGTCAAGCGATAGTATTTGTGGTATCCTTAATGCACGATTGAATGCTCGTGGAAGAGAGGAACGCAAGATGAGTGCAAATTTTAAGACCTGTATGTTCGGCGGCTTTGACCGCGAGGATGTGATCGCTTATATTGAAAAAACAGCGAAGGAATCCCGGGAGAGGATCGATGCGCTGGAAGCCGAAAATGAGAGCTTCCGACTGGAAAGCCAGCGCATGGACTCATCGCTTCGGGCTCTGCAAATACAGGCAGAGGAGTATAGCCAGACAGCGGAGGAACGGGATACGCTTCGGCTGCAACTGGCAGAGATACAGGCACAGGTGAACTCTTTGCGCGGCGAAAATGCGTCGCTGCGGCAGGAAAATGAGGCACTGCGAGGAGTTGCGGCGGAGGCGGCGCACCTGAAAGAACATATTGCGGACATTGAGATCAGCGCTCACCGCCGCACCGAGGAATTCCGGGCGGAGGCGATCGCAAAGCTGCGGCGCTATATCGAGGAACAGCGGAACTGGTGTCAAGAGCAGCGAGGTCAGTACGCGGCGATCGTGGAGACCATCCTGCAGGATGTACGGCGCGCAGGAAGCGTGCTGGAAAACAGTGACTTTTCCGGATTTGATACGATGGCGGAGGCGTTGCGGCAGCTGGAGGATACGCTGCAATAACATACGAGAAAAGAACCACCCTTGCCGCGGCAGGGTGGTTCTTTTATAAGCAGGATTTACAGCAGCATGATGCCGGCGTCTGCACAGGCTTTCTCGGTCTCCTTGTCCCAAAGGCTGGCCTGCACCTCGCCGATGTGGCAGGTGCCGATCATCAGCATGCACAGACGAGACTGACCGATACCGCCGCCGATCGTCAGAGGCAGTTCACCGTTCAGCAGCATCTTGTGGAAGGGCAGCTCACGGCGGTCATTGCAGCCACGGGCGTTAAGCTGGTAATCCATAGATGCTTCATCCACGCGGATGCCCATGGAGGAGATCTCAAAGGCCTGATCCAGCACAGCGTTATACATCAGAATATCACCGTTCAAAGACCAGTCGTCGTAGTCGGGGGCACGGCCATCATGGGGCTTGCCGGAGCGCTTCAGATTATCACCGATCTGCATCAGGAACACGGTGTGATGCTCGCGGCAGATAGCGTTCTCGCGCTCTTTGGGCGTGTAATCAGGCCAACGATTCTCCAACTCCTGGGTGGTGACGAAATATACATCCCGCTCCAGTTTGGTGTGCAGGCTGGGAAATGCAATCTGCAGAGCATCGCTTGTCTCCACCACAGCGCCCACGATGGCGCGAACTGTCTGCTTGAGATAGGAAACATTGCGATCTTCGCGGGAGATGACCTTTTCCCAGTCCCACTGATCCACATAGACAGAGTGGAGGTTGTCCACTTCTTCATCGCGGCGGATGGCGTTCATATCGGTGAACAGACCCTTACCGACGTTGAACTCATAGCGCTTGAGCGCCAGACGCTTCCACTTGGCTAGGGAGTGAACCACCTGACCGTTGGCACCAACGTCAGGAATGTCGAAAGTGACAGGGCGCTCCACACCGTTCAGGTTATCATTCAAACCGGAATCCTCACGGACAAACAGCGGCGCAGATACGCGGCGCAGATTCAGTGCCTGCCCCAAATTGACCTGAAAGTTACTCTTGATGAACTCAATGGCGCGCTGCATCTCATAGACGGACAGCGGCGTTTTGTAACCGGCGGGAACGAAGACCTTACTCATGCCTTACACCTCTTTCATAAAAAATATGCACCGTATTATAGCAAAGCACTTTATATTTGACAAGAGTAAATCTCTCTAATTCTAAAAGAAAAAATCGCCGCATTCTTGTGAATGCGGCGATTTTTTAGCGTATTGTTTACCTGCAGGACTCGATCATGGCTTTGAAGGCGGGGAGGCTGCGGCGGATCATGTCGTTGGACACGCAGTAGCTCAGGCGGAAGAAGCCGGGGCAGCCGAAGCCGTCGGCGGGCACCACCAGCAGGTTGTGCTCCAGCTTGGCCTTTTCAGAAAAAACATTGGCGTCACCATTGGGAGCCTTGACAAACAGGTAGAAAGCACCATCGGGCTTTGCGCACTCATAACCCATCTCTGTCAGACTGTTGTACAGCAGGTTGCGGTTTTCATCATAGGCCACCAGATCGGGACGCTCCTCGGCGCACAGCTCGATGACTTTCTGCATCAGGGTCGGGGGGCAGACATGACCCATGATCCGGGCGGCACCGGAGATGGCGGCATACACATCGTGACTGTCATCGGCGAAGCCGGGCACATAGACATAGCCGATACGCTCGCCGGGCAGAGACAGGGATTTGGAGTAGGAGTAGCAGACGATGGTGTTCTTATACAGGCAAGGGATAAAGGGAACCTTCACGCCGCCGTATACCAGCTCACGGTAGGGTTCATCGGCGATGATATAAATGGGGTGCCCATACTCGTCGCTCTTGCGCTCCAGCAGGGCAGCCAGTCCCTTCAGGGTCTCCTCGGTGTAGACAACGCCGGAGGGGTTATTAGGGGAGTTGACGATGACGGCCTGGGTATGAGCAGTGATGCGTGCCTCCACTGCGTCCAGATGGATCTGGAACGCTTCGGTATCCGCAGGAACCACCACCAGCTTGCCGCCGTTGGCGGTCACAAAGGGGCGGTACTCGGGGAAGAAGGGGGCAATGGCCATGATCTCGCTGTCGTGATCCACGATGAGCGCCTTGATGATGGAGATCAGCGCGGGGGCTGCGCCGCAGGTGA
>CAKTMQ010000165.1 GCA_934573945.1 uncultured Oscillospiraceae bacterium
TGCGCTGGATACGCGGTCTTTGTATAATAACTGACTTGCGTAGTGGTGCTCAGTTGAACCGAGTCGTATGACCTGCGGGGCGCGCAGACTACTATTTGACTACTACCGCGAAAAATCTCGGAAGCCCTGTCCGACAAGGCTTCCGAGGTTTTTCTTCAAAATGCCGGAAATTTGTGCGATACCAATCAAACCCTTGCGCTGCAGGGTTTTCTGGCTTGACGGCCTGATAAATCCGACTCTGTACACCCCTGGATTCGAGGTTTATCCCCGTATGGGGAAATCCAGTCGGGCATACCACCCACAAGAAAAGACCTCCACATTTCGTGGAGGTCTTTTCTTGTGGCAAGAACGCGCTGTATGGTTTTCCCTGCGGAAATATGCCGTTCCCGCTGCGTCAGGCATCATACGCAGACCAGAAGTGCCGCAGCGCTTCCTCATATTCCTGTGGATCCATATAGCAGCTCATGGCGTGGTCTGCACCCGGCACTACCAGAAGCTGGCAGGGCGTGGCACAGGCGGCCTGGTTTTCATAGGCCATCCGCACGGGAACAAAATGATCATCCTCACCGTGGATCAGCAGCACAGGCTTTTTCGTGGCGGAAAGGGCGTCTGGCGTGGAGCACGCGTCCGAGCCCAGGGACAGGCGTCTGCGGCAGATGCGGTCGGCAATTTTGCCGCCCAGCAGGAAGGGGATGTGCAGATTCTTCCGAGCCACGTGCTGCCAGATGGCGTGGGGCGAGGTGTAGGCCGAGTCCGCGATGATGCCATGAACCGCGTCCGGCAGCGGCAGATCCGCCGCCATCAGCACAGTGGTGCCCCCCATGGAGACCCCTGCCAGATAGATGGGCAGCGCCGTGCCGAACCGCTCCGCTGTCCACTGTGCCCATGCAAGGCAGTCGCCGCGTTCCGTCAGGCCAAAGCCGATATAGTCGCCTTCGCTGTTTTGCTGGGCACGCTGCTCCACATAGAGGACATTGCACCGCTCCTGCTGCCAGAAATCGGCGATCAGGGCAAAATCCCGGTACCAGGCGGAGTGCCAGCCGTGAAAGGCAATGATGATCCGCCGGGCTTCCGGACTGGGGAACCAGTGCCCCACCAACCGCAGCCCGTCCCGGCTTTCGATGGCCACCACCTCATGGGGCGCGGCGGCCAGCCGCCGGGAGGCCGTTTTCTGGACGGCACGGAAGGCGCCGTTGGGCGTCTCGCCGGTCAGGCGTGAACCGCCGCCCTTCTTTTTTCGCAGGCGGGGCGGCTCACGGCTCATGGCTACATCCATCAGGATGCGGGTCACGCCATAGGTGGCCGCACCGCAGGCTGCGGCGGCAGAAAGAGCGGCGAGGGTGACTTTTGCTGCTTTTTTCATGGGATCGGTTCCTCCGTGGAATTTCTTCATAGACAAAAGATGGTTTTTTATGGTAAACTATTAGGCAATCAACCAGCGGTGGAGGTCTGCTTATGCCAGTCAATGTAAAGCCTATGATCGCTGAGGCGTTTTTGAAGCTGTCCAAGGAAAAGAATATCGACAAGATCACAGTGAAAGACATTGTAGATACGTGCGGCATTTCCCGTCAGTCCTTTTACTACCACTTTCAGGACATTCTGGAGGTCATTGAGTGGTCTACAGAGCAGGCATTTCAAGCGCTGCTGGAGCACAGCATGATGACCGACGACGCGGAGACGGTATTTCACGATTTTATCGCCGCCTCTGACGAGGCCAGCGCCATGCTGCGTAGGCTGCTGAATTCCCAGAAGCGGGAACAGGTGGAGCGTCTGATGGTACGCTCCGTTCGAAGCTATCTGCAGGAGATGATCCGCCGGAAAGGACCGTTGACGGAGATCCCCTATGAGGACGCGGAGACGGCACTGAGCTTCTGCACCTATGGCATTGTGGGACTGCTGCTGGAATACTGCGAGAAAAAGGATGTGGACCGGGATCGTCTGGCGCGGCAGATGTACCATCTGCTGACCGGGCGCGTGGCGCCAAAGCGGGGCGAATGATCCTCTGCCCCTTATTATAACAAAAAAGAATCGCTTTCTCCATATGACAAAATCCCCGAAGTGTCAAAGAACTTGACACTTCGGGGATTTTGTCATGACAGGGAACACAAACTGATAGTGGCATATCTTTTTACAACCTGCTATAAAAGGTACTATCACAGCAAGGAAAGGGCACTGACTATGAATGCCAAACATGGGATATTCGCCGGAAAGCTCTGTGAGCTGGAAACACAATACACACAGATCGCTGACCGCCTGCGGTGTTGCCAGCAGGCAGATCACGGGGAGATCCGGCGGGAACTGCAGAATCTCTGGCAGGAGTACCGGGAAAACGCGCTGCTGCTGCAAAAGAACATCACCCGGAGCCGCTCCCCCGCCGTGGCGTCTCTGTCCGCCGCGCAGCTGGAATACGACCTGAAGATCCAGGACATCTTACAAAACGAACTGCCGGGCTATGTTCACGGAGAGGGTGCCGACGTAACGGAGGATCAAACGGAGGCCGCCAGCCTTTACGGCGAATACGCCATGGACTTTGCGGTTCAGGCCATGCGCCATGCGCTGCTGGCAGCACTGTCGGCCATCGATCTGCAGATGAATTGTGAGGAACGGGAGATCGCTTCGGCTCTCCCGGGAAATATGGAGGAAATGCCAAATGAATGAAGTAAAATCGCCGAAAAAACCACTGCTCTATTATTACTGTGTGGCGCTGCTGGTGGTGCTGCTGTTCAATTTCCTGGCCATGCCCTGGCTGTCGGAGCATCAGATCAAGGACGTGGACTACAACACGTTCGTCTCCATGACGGAGAAGAAGGAGATCGGTCAGGTGGAGATCCAGGAGCAGGATAACCGCATCCTGTTCACCTCCGCCGACGGCGCAGCGGTCTACAAGACCGCCAT
>CAKTMQ010000166.1 GCA_934573945.1 uncultured Oscillospiraceae bacterium
TGAACCTGAAAATCTCCGTCCGCACGGTGTGCCAAAAGCACGGAAGATCAAATGATCTTCCGTGCTTTTGTGCTCAGATGCAGTTCGGTCAGGCAGCGGGATCACCGGTGCCCGGTACTATCTCTCAAACACGGTCTCGCCGTTGAATGTCAGCTTGCAGACGGTCTCCGGCTCGATAGGCTCGTCGAACTCTGTCAGGAACATACAGCTGTCCTCGCTCTGCGTTGCAATAAATCCCCAATTGCTCGGAATAAGATTGCCGTTCTCGTCAAATATCTCGAATTTCCAGGTATCAGCGGTGGAATCCACAAAGCCGTCGAAATAGACCGCCATGGACAGCTTGGAGCACTCGATCTTTTTCGCCAGAAGCGTCTCACCGGCATAGGACAGGGGAACATTCTCTGCCAGCACCTCGCTCTGCACGGTGACGGGCGTTTCGTCCAGCGTGACCTTCCAGCACCCCGGCAGCGCGGTGGTAAAGATATACTTTCCGCCCCAGTGCAGCTCAAGGTAGGGCAGCGCCTCCTTGTCAACAGGCACAGATTCCCAGATATAACGCCAGTCGGTGTCCGTTATGTTTGGATCAAGTATGTCCGGGGTACGGTAACTGGCTCCCAGCTCCGGATAGATGATGGTATCCGTTCGTGTGTCGATAAAATACCAGTTTTCAGGCGCTGATATGTTTTCGTTCACCGGCCCCTTCATAACCAACTGAAGCTCGCCGTCCTCCCAGCCGGCATTGCAGATGGACAAGTCGCCGTAGGGCAGCTTAACATCCGCGTCGCCCGGCTGCCATAGATACTTATAGGAGGTCTGCAATTTGGACAGCTTGGCATTCTCACCGGCATTTTCCACCATTTCCGCCACGTTGAAGTCCACCTTTACATCGTCAAACCACCTTTTCTCCTGCCAGTTGGCGATGTCTATCACAAGGCCGTTGGCGCTGTCGCCCGGCTGCCAGTCGGCGTGTACGACTCCCTCCAGTTCGTTCTCCGGTACGCCCTCCTTCCGCTCCAGGAAATACGAAACATAGGCGCCGAACATCCGCTTACCGGGAAAATTCAGCTCAAAGTCGGAAAAGTGCCCCTTCTGATCCAGAACCGCACCCTCGTTCGCCTTCACGGAATAGAGAAGATACATTCTCCGCTCGTCAGAGATCACCTTTTCTATCTTGATCTGCAGTTCCTCCGTAGGCGCGGCCTGCTGCTGTTGCTGCTTCGGCTGCTGCTGTTGGGAGACCACCGGAACCTCGTCCTCGTCGCCGATGACGGTCTGGCCAGGGGAAAAGATGTCACGCCACGACAGCGGGATCCTGCTGATGGCAAAGGCGGTGACGGATAAGCCCAATATGACCAGCACCGCCACACACGCGGCAGATAATCTGGGGAAACGAGCCGTTCTTCTCCCGCCTGCTTTTGTGCCGTCAAAATCAAGGGCTTCTTCCAGATATGCCGTGTCAATGCCTTCCATTGCCCGGGACAGCTTTTCTGTTCTGCTGTTCATATGACAGCCTCCTTACTCTTCAGGTATTTGCGCAGCTTGCCGCGAACTCTGCTGAGCCGGACTGACGCATGGTGCTCGGTGATACCAAACGCGGCTGCGATCTCCGATAATGACTCGGAAAACCAGTAGCGCTTGATGAACATGACCCGGTCATCCCGGCTCAAGGCTGCGAGAAAGGCGTTGATCTGCGCGGACAGTTCGTTTGCAGAGAGATGCTCATCCAGTGAGTTGTCCGGAATGCAGTTTTCCAGCTCGGACAGGGACACCTCAAAGCCGCTTCCCCGCTTCAGCGCGGAATTGGCACGGAGCTTCTTCAGCGAGAGGTTGCGGACGATGCGGCAGATATAGGATCTGAGCGGATCGGGAGCCTGCGGCGGGATGCTGTTCCATGCGCCGAGATACGCGTCGTTCACGCACTCCTCCGCATCCTGACGATCGTTCAGGATATTGCCGGCGATCCTGAAGCACAGGTCTCCATATTTCCGGGACAATTCTGTGATCGCCCGTTCTGAGCGCTCAAAAAACAGGCACACGATCTGTCTGTCATCCATATGGCGGCGTTCCTCCTTTCTCTCCCTCTACCTGATAACTACCCTTTCAGGCGCACATATCACATATAAAACAGAGATTTTTTACAATCTTATCAAAAACCGGCGTATGGGTAAAGACCCGCTCCGCCAAAAACCGCAGCGCACAGCCCGTACCACCTCCTGCTGCATGAACTGCGCATATCCCTCCAGCAGGGTATGATCACCGGCAAACCGATGCAGCGCTGTACCCCGCGCCGCCGATGCGGTGGACATTGCGGTGGGCGATATGCTGACGATCAAGCTGGCTGAGGACGGCAACGCCGTTTCCGTCTCCATCGACAACCTGCCCGCCAAGGCCGACTTGGCAGACAAGCCCGATGACGGTCTGGATCCCAGCGAAAAGCCCGATCCCATCGACGATGACTTTACCCAGCCGGAGCAGTCCGCATCCGATGACCGCTTTGCGCCCGATGATGCATTTGATCCCGACGACAAGCCTGTCTCCGACGACCGCTTCGCACCGCAGGATAGGCCCGCTGCCGACGGCCAGTTCACCGCTGCCGGTCAGCCCATGGCCAACGGCGGCGCGCAGGTCAATGCGCCCCGCGGCAATGGCTTTGGCGGCAAAATGATGGGCTTTGGCATGATGGCGCAGGACGACGCACAGCTCTGAATCCCTCTTCCTCTCTCATAATCGCTCCCCCCTCGCAAAACCGGCTGCGGCCAAAAGCAGGAGGCGCCATCCGGAAGGATGGCGCCTCCTGCTTCAGTCTGTCGGATATCTAAGATTTGATGTGGGATTGGGGGAAGGAAGCGTGGTCGTTCCATAAGTGAATGATTGTGTTTTCATCA
>CAKTMQ010000167.1 GCA_934573945.1 uncultured Oscillospiraceae bacterium
GCTCTCCCAGCTGAGCTATACCCCCATATAAGGGGTGCGCTGAGTAATTTCTTATTCAATTAGTGCGGGGGTTGTTTACCGCTTCAACCGGGCTCCCAGCTGAGCTATACCCCCATATTTTGTTGTCGCATCGCTGCCGACTTGCTTAATATAGCAGATAGCAGCGGAAATGTCAACCCCTTTTTCAAAAAAAGAAAAATAATGGGGAAACGGCGGTAAACAGCCATTGAACCAACCTTGCAACACCGGAGCAAATGTGATACACTGAGAAAGCAATCATCAGGGGAGGGATCATTACGCTGATGGATCGTGAGAGAAGAGAAGCTATTAAAGCCGGAGAGCGGGCACTTGACAGTCTCTATGGCGCACGTAAGGAACTGGACAGCGCCGGGAACTGGGGGCTGCTGGATCTGTTCGGCGGCGGGATGCTCAGCACCTTTGTTAAGCACAGCAGGATGGACGACGCTCGCCGCTATATGGAGCGGGCGCAGCAGGATCTGCGCTGCTTCAGTCGTGAATTGGCAGATGTTTCACAGTCGCTGCAGCTGGAGTTGGGGGATTTTCTCTCCTTCGCTGACTACTTCTTTGACGGCTTTCTGGCGGATATGATGGTGCAGTCCCGGATCTGGGAGGCACAGCGCCAGGTGAATGACGCGATTTACCGCGTAGAAAATATTTTGTCCCGGCTCAGGACACAGGAGGGACTATGACGGATTATTTTTCACCACAGCTTTCGGAGGATGAGGTACGGGGTATCAGCAGTATCGGACTGGCACACATGGGTGACGGGGTCTATGAGCTGCTGGTGCGCACCTGGCTGTGCGCACATGGGCGCGCCACTGGCAAGGGATTGCACCGTGCCACGATCGAACTGGTATGTGCACCGAAGCAGGCGGCACTCAGTGAGAAGATCCTGCCGCTGCTGACGGAGGAGGAGCAGGCCGTGTTCAGACGCGGGCGCAACGCTCATGTACACTCGATCCCGCAGCACGCCAGCCGTGCGCAGTACCAACAAGCTACAGCGCTGGAAGCACTTTTCGGCTGGTTGTATCTGAGCGGGCAGCGCGGACGTGTCAACGAACTGTTCAACGTGATGATGGAGGAATAGACCATGCCTTTGGATGCCGTTTGTCTGCAGGCGGTAGTCGGTGAATTGGCACCGCAGCTGACCGGCGCACGTATCGAGAAGATCCAGCAGCCGGCCAGAGATCAGATCGTTTTCCTGCTGCGGGGAAACCGGCGGCTGTTGCTGTGCGCCAACCCCAACCAGCCGCGGATCCATTTGACGACACAGCTGCGGGACAACCCGTCCCAGCCGCCCATGTTCTGTATGCTGCTGCGTAAGCGGATCGGCAACGGCCGCATTATTGCCATCGAGCAGACACCTCTGGAGCGGGTGGTGACGCTGCGGATCGAAGCCACGGACGAGATGGGGGAACAAAGCCGCTTTTCTCTGATTTTGGAGGCTTTGGGTCGGCACGCCAACCTGATCCTCTGCGACAGGGATGACCGCATTATAGATTGCCTGCGGCGGGTGGATCTGGAGATGTCTCAGGAGCGGCAGGTCTTGCCGGGGCTTTTCTACCGTCTGCCGCCGCAGCAGCAGAAGGTCGATCCGCTGCAGGTGACCCGGGAGGAATTCCTGGACTGGCTGCGTGGGGCGGAGGGGGCGCTGGACAAGTGGCTGCTGTCCCGCTTTACTGCCATGTCGCCGCTGATCGCCCGGGAGATCGTCTGCAGGGCCTACGGAGAGAGTGACCACAGGCAGGGTGATGTGCGGCTTTGGGACAGCTTTTCCCAATGGCGGGAGCAGGTGTGTGCAGGGAAATTTACACCATATATCCTGTACCGCGCTGGAAAGCCTTTTGACTTTACATACACTGCAATCAAACAATACGGAGAATATTGCACCTGCACGGCGGATGAGAGCTTCTGTGCGCTGCTGGATCGGTTCTATGAGGAGCGGGAACAGGCGGAGCGTGTGAAGCAGAAGGGGCAGGATCTGGTAAAAACGGCTGCCAACGCCCGTGACCGTGTTCGCAGAAAGATCGCCGCACAGGAGAAGGAATACGCCGCCTGTCTGGATCGGGATCATTTCCGCATCTGCGGTGAGCTGATCACCGCCAATCTCTACCGCATGGAGCGGGGACAGCGGAAGCTGTCGGCAGAGAACTACTATGAAGAGGGATGTCCGCTGCTGGAGATCCCTCTGGATGCACGGCTGTCTCCTCAGGAAAATGCCGCCCGGTATTTCAAGCAGTATGCCAAGGCAAAGACAGCGGAACGTGTGCTGTCGGAGCAGCTGCAAAAGGGCAGGGAGGAGCTGCGGTATCTGGAGAGCGTGCTGCAAGAGCTGTCACTGGCAGAAACGGAGCAGGATTTCAATGACATCCGTGCTGAACTGACGGATGGCGGTTATCTGCGTCAGCGGGGCAGGAAGCAGCCGGGATTTCAGCGGGCGTCGCGCCCCAGGGAGTTCCGTGCCTCTTCCGGAATGCGGATTCTGGTGGGACGCAATAACCGCCAGAACGATAAGCTGACCTGTAAGGATGGGCAGAAATGGGACATCTGGTTCCATACCCAGAAGATCCATGGTTCCCATGTGCTGCTGTGTACGGAGGGCGCAGTACCGGATGACGAGACGCTGCACGAGGCAGCTGTACTGGCTGCCTACTTCTCTCAGGCGCGGGAGAGTGTCAAGGTGCCGGTGGACTATACACCCGTCAGATTTGTGAAAAAGCCGGCCGGCA
>CAKTMQ010000168.1 GCA_934573945.1 uncultured Oscillospiraceae bacterium
AATTGCGCTGTGATATACATTCCCCTTTGATTGCGACATACCAAAGGAATATCGACTGCTAAAGCATCCCGCATACAACTTGTATGCGGGATGCTTTTATATGCGCTTCTATTTTCCGGACAGACCGCATACAGTGACAGAAAACAGGAGGTGTGTCAGATGACAGCAGGGAAGCGGGTTCGTCCCAAGAGGGTCGTACCGCCGCGCAGCGGTACACGGCGTCCGCCGTCCGGCAGACGGCAGGAGGGAACACAGCCGTCAAAGCGGGGGATGCGTACCATGGTTCAGATGATGGTCAGCGCCGCGGTGCTGGTGGTCGTGGTGACGGTCAAATTCACCATGCCGGATGTGGCGGAGCAGTATGGCGGCAGACTGCTGCATTTGATGGGAGAGGATACGGATTTTGCCGCCGCTTTTTCCGCGGCAGGACGTGCCATTGGCGGGGACGATCTGGCAGGTGCGATCAATGATGCCTATGTAGCGGTCTTCGGCGCGGGGCAGGAGGTGACAGTACCCCGGGAGACGGATCGCAACGCCGTGGTATATGGCGCCGGTACTACACCGGAGATCGTGAATATGCTGCAGCAGGTGCTGGGCTTTGACTACTGTACACCGGTGACGGGTACCATCACCTCTGACTTTGGTTTTCGGGATCATCCGGTGGCAGGGGAGGAGCGCTTCCACTACGGCATAGATCTGGGCTGTGAAAAAGGGACGGTGATCACGGCTTTTGCCGATGGCACCGTTACAGCGGTGGCGGAGAGCACGGAGTTGGGTAAGTATGTGGAACTGACCCATCCGGATGGATATACCACCCTGTATGCCCACTGCAGCCGGATCAACGCTTCCTCCGGTCAGTCAGTGCGGATGGGCGATCCCATTGCTGAGGCGGGAGATACCGGTGATGCCACCGGCGTCCATCTCCACTTTGAACTGCATCACCGCAATATTTACCTCAATCCGGTCTACTATGTCTCGGCGGGCTGATAAAACCGCAGTATATGTATCACCGGCAGTACCGCTGCTGCTGGCGGTATTTGCCGTACTGTCCTCACCGCTGCTGCTGGCCGCGCTGCTGCTGGCGGCGGTCGGACATGAACTGAGTCACTATGGAATGCTGCGGCTGCTGGGCGCGGGCGTATCGGCGATGCGCATTACTGTGCTGGGCGCGGAGATGGAGGTCCGGGGTCGGCTCTCCTACGGCGGAGAGCTGCTGGCCGCTGCCGCCGGTCCCGCCGCCAATCTGCTCTGGGCGCCGCTGCTGGCCTTTTGCGGACAGTGGTGGGAGACCGCATATCTCTTCTCGGGTGCTCAGCTGATCCTGGGTATTTTCAATCTGCTGCCGGTTCTCCCGCTGGATGGCGGACGGATCCTGTGGCATCTCACGGCATGGATAACGGAGCCTTATACCGCAGATCGTGTTGCCCGCATCATCAGTGTGTTCACGGCGGTATTGCTGACGCTGGTGGCGGCAGCAGCGCTGTGGATGGGCGGCAGTCCTTTTCTGCTGCTGGCGGCGGCAGGTCTGCTGCGGTATACCTTCGGACAAATAGGGGTTGCCAAATCAGTGCGGAAAAGGTAAAATATAAAGAATGCTCAGAAACCTATACGATGGGAGAATTGCTGTGGATAAGAAGCTGGAGCGGATCCTGCCCCGCGTGCAGAAACCGGCGCGCTACGTGGGCGGTGAATATAATGCGGTTATTAAGGATAAGGAACAGGTGGACACCCGCGTTGCCTTTTGCTTTCCGGATACTTACGAGATCGGTATGTCCAATCTGGGTATGCGGATCCTGTATGGCGTCATGAACCGTATGGACGGTGTGTGGTGCGAGCGGGTCTTTGCACCTTGGGGTGATATGGAGGAGGAGATGCGTCGGGCAGATATGCCGCTTTTTGCATTGGAATCCGGCGATCCTATCACGGACTTTGATATTGTGGCCTTTTCCGTAGGCTATGAAATGGCCTTTACCGCTATTTTGAATATGCTGGATCTGGCAAAGCTCCCGCTGCGCAGTGCCCAGCGTCCGGGGCTGACGCCGCTGGTGATCGCCGGCGGCACCGCCATGTATAACGCGGAGCCTATCGCCGATTTTGTGGATCTGGTCAGCCTCGGCGAGGGCGAGGACATTACGGTGGAGCTGCTGGAGATGCACCGCAGGGCACGCCGGGAGGGCTGGAGCAAGGCAGCCTTTCTCCGGCAGGCTGCCCGGTTGGACGGTATCTACGTGCCCAGTCTCTACGACGTCACCTACCATGACGACGGTACCGTGAAGGCCATCACGCCCCGCGACGGTGCGCCTGCGGTGGTGACGAAACGGATCGTCCATGACATGGATAAGGCCTATTTCCCCACCCAGACCATCGTACCCTCCACGGAGATCGTACAGGATCGGGTAATGCTGGAGCTGTTTCGGGGATGTATCCGGGGCTGCCGCTTCTGTCAGGCGGGATATGTCTACCGTCCTGTGCGCAGCCGCAGCCGGGATCTCTGTGCCCAGTACTGTCTGGAAGCCTGTAACGACTCCGGCTATCAGGAGGTCACCCTCTCCAGTCTCAGCACCAGCGACTATCCTCAGCTGACGGCGCTGTGCGATCAGCTGGAACCCTTCTGCGAGTCCCGCCATGTGAACCTCTCGCTGCCCTCTCTGCGTGCGGACAACTTCTCCATGGCGCTGATGCAGCGTCTGGCCAAGGGGCGCAAGACCGGATTGACCTTTGCGCCGGAGGCCGGTACCC
>CAKTMQ010000169.1 GCA_934573945.1 uncultured Oscillospiraceae bacterium
GACTTCATGACCTGCTCGTTGGCCATCTTGAAGTGCTTGGACTTGGCGCCCCAATAGCCCTTGGCCAGCTTCAGCATTTTATTTCTTCTCTTGCGCGTCATCATCGCGCCTTTTACTCGTGCCATATCTATTTGCCTCCTATTCTAACGATTCCGTATCTTATTTGTAAGGGATCATCTTGCGGATGGTCGCCTCGTTGGTGCAGTCGGCATAGGTGCCGGTGCGCAGGCGACGGCCGCGCTTGGTGTCCTTCTTGGTCAGGATGTGGCTCTTGAACGCATGAGCTCTCTTGACCTTACCGGTCTTCGTCAGATTGAAGCGCTTCTTTGCGCCGCTGTGGGTCTTCAGTTTAGGCATGATTGTACTCCTTCCTATATTGTGCGATTGAAAAAACGATCCTACTTATTTACCTGCCTTGGGAGCCAGGAAAATGGACATATTGCGGCCTTCCATTTTGGCGGCCTTCTCCATGCTGGACACCTCGGCGCACTGCTCGGCAAACTTGGTGAGCAGGTCGCGGCCGATCTCCGTATGTGCCATCTCTCTGCCGCGGAAGCGGACAGACACCTTCACACGGTTGCCGTCAGCAAGGAACTTCTGCGCGTTCTTCAGCTTGGTGTTGAAATCACCCACGTCGATGCCGGGAGACATCCGGATCTCCTTGATCTCCACCACGTGCTGGTTCTTGCGGGCTTCCTTTTCGCGTTTGCTCTGCTCGAAACGATACTTGCCGTAGTTCATGAGCTTGCATACAGGGGGAACGGCCTGCGGCGAGATCTTCACCAGGTCAAGACCACGCTCCTCTGCGATATGCAGCGCCTCGTCGGACGACACGATACCCATCTGCTCACCGTTTTCCCCGATGAGCCGGATCTCACGATCATTGATGTCCTCGTTCAGTTGATGCACTACCTTGCTAATACGACAAGCACCTCCAATCAAAAAATAAAACGCGAATGCATGGGCATCCGCGCAACAGAAAAAGCCGCACTGAGGGCTTTTGTTTAATCGCTGTTGACCTCTTTGCCTTGGGCTGGAGGTGAGGCGGATGCACCGGCCTACTTTGTTTGCAGAAGTATTGTACATGGTTACAGCGCAATTGTCAAGTGGATTTTGCGGAAAATTTTTGCAAAGCAAATTCCATCCGCCGATATTCCGCCGATATGACGACTTTAACCGCCGGTCAAGTCGGGCGATCAAGGGGCACAAGCACTGCTTGTGCCCCTTGATCGCCCCTCCACCCGGAGGTGGAGGGGTTGAAGAAATCAGTTCAGTGCAAAATCGCTGTCAATTTCAGCGGTCTTTGTCACGCACTTGCCTGCTTTGGCAACATCGACCGTGTTGCCGCTGGATGTAACATTCGTGTAGTTCGCCTGATTCCAGCAGAGGTAGGCGGCAGAAATGTTGTTATCCTTGATCACAATGCTGTCAGCCGCGCAGCCATCATAAATGTGGAGTGCATTCACAGCAACATCAGAAATGATATTCTTAGTGACAGTGAAGGTCTTACCTCTTGTCAGCTGAATAGCAGAACCATAAGTAAAGCCATCGGTTTTACCAGTAATGTTCTTAATGGTGTTACCGCTAATGGTGACAGCAGCGCCCTCAGCCTGAACATTCAGACCACGCATAAAGCCGGAAACAGTATTGTTATTAAACTGAACAATTTTCATGCTATTCGCAGGCACAGCCTGTGCGAAGAAAGCAAAGTCCTTGCTTCCATCGCCCTCAAATTTGCAGTTATCAACTGTTACATTGATAGCCTGCATGACCTTGAGGCCGCCCTTGAAGGTGCAGTTCCTAAAGGTCACACTTTCAACCTGACTGTTAAAGGACACATATTCCGGGAAGGTAATGCCGTCATAGACAACATTCTTTCCGCCAGCGGTGAGCGCATAATCAGAACCCAGCTCGTTTTTCAGTTCGGCATTGTTTACGCCCTTAATATAGACATTGTTTATCTCAATGCTCGGATAGATGTAGCCGCCGGACAAAAGACTACCACTCGTACCAACAACACCTGCACCGTCGCCAGTACCGACACTGCCGCTGATAACCCAGGAGATCGTATCCACGGCGGTCAGCTCTGTGGGATGTCTGCCCATGTTTCCGCCGGTCGTCGCAATGCCCTTGCTCTCACGCCATGCCAGCATAGCCGCAGTCAGAGAGTCATAAGTGCCGTCAAGACCAACAATAGCCGCACCGGTGGGATAATTCGCATCCTCGGGATACTCCGCCATCTTATCGTACTGATCGTCGAAGCTGTCGGACTCTGCGGTGTACTGCGTAGCCACCAGGCTCACACCCAGCTGGATGGTAGGAACGGTCTCGCCGGTCTTGTGGTTGGCCTCGTTGCCCACGGTGGTAGGCATCCAGACCACCAGCGTCACGGTCTTGCTGCTAATCTGCCCCTCCGTACCGGCAGGATACAGAGCTGTCTCTTCGCTGGTGTAATTGCCCAGCACGGCAGCGGTAGGCTCAGCCTTGCCAATCAGCGTATCGCGGTCAAAGTCACCCTCCGTGGCATCGCCATCGATCACGGCGTACTTCAGATAGCTGGACAGCTGGAACGCGTCACCCAGCATATTGACGCTGCCGGTCTCGCCGAACACGTTAACAGCCAGCTTGTACTTCAGCGCCAGAGAGCCCTCATTGCTGGCGGTCAGCACCACATACTCTACATGACCCGGCTCCCACAGAGCGGCATCGTTGAAGAGATG
>CAKTMQ010000170.1 GCA_934573945.1 uncultured Oscillospiraceae bacterium
GCTCCACGACATCGGCAAGGCGCTGGACCACGAGTTTGAGGGCACCCATGTGTCCCTGGGCGTGGAGTACGCCCGCAAGTACAAGGAGAAAGAGGAGATCGTGCACGCCATCCAGGCGCACCACGGCGACGTGGAGTGCCGGACGCTGGTGGCCTGTCTGGTGCAGGCGGCCGACGCCATCTCCGCCGCCCGTCCCGGCGCGCGCCGCGAGAATCTTGAGAATTACATCAAGCGTCTGCAGAAGCTGGAGGAGATCACCGGCACCTATCCCGGCGTGGAGAAGAGCTATGCCATCCAGGCAGGCCGCGAGGTGCGGGTCATGGTCAAGCCCGAGCAGGTCAGTGAGGACGAGATGGTCATCCTTGCCCGGGAGCTGGCCAAGCGCATTGAGAACGAGCTGGAGTATCCCGGCCAGATCAAGGTGCACGTGCTGCGTGAGACCAAGGTCGTGGAATACGCAAAATAGAGAAAAAACCACTGTGCGACACCCTTCGGGGTGCCGCACAGCTGTCTATCAGGAGGAAAGCGCCATGAAAAAGAACGTATTGCGGCGGTGGCTGGCGGTGTGCCTGCTGCTGGTGTGCCTGCTGACGACCGCCTGCGGCGGTCAGGCGGAAAAGGAAAACATAGACGTTCCCGTCCCCGATGATACGGTGACGGCGCCGGAGCCGTCCGGGCAGGACGAGCCGCCGGTGGACGACGGCTTCACCACCTCGGTATCCGGCCGGGTGGAGGATCCGGAGGGGCTGGTGACGGAGCCCCAGAAGCAGCTGATGATCCGGCTGCTGAACGACTGGTATACGGATCTGGCCTTGTTTGACGAGCCGCAGCTGGGGGCGCTGTTCTCCGAGGAGAAGGACGCCGCCATGCATGAGGCGTCCCTGCGCACCCTGACCGCCATCCGGCAGCAGGCATTGACCGATCTGCGGATGCGGGACGTGGACTACATACTGACGGTGACGAAGGCGGCGCCGTCGGAGGATCCGGAGGCCGTGCCGGGACAGGTGTGCATCGAGGCGGACGAGACCACCGTCATGCACTTTGCCGCCACGCCGGAGGTGGACAGCAAAATGTACGCGGTGCCCCATATCTTCGAGCTGGTGCCCGACGGGGAGGGCTGGCTGATCCGCCATCACGAGGCGGACGACAACCCCTATTTCAGCCTGACCTTCAAGGAGGGCGACACGGTGGACGAGCGGCTGCCCCAGCTGCTGCGGGGGATCCAGCGGCGGCAGCTGCAGCGGCAGGAGACGGTGCAGGTCACCCTCAGCTGCGATCACCCCTATGACCGGGCGGCGGCGGAGCAGTATATGCGGCAGTACGACCACCAGCGCAATGGCAGCTGGTACGCCTACGACGACGTGGGCGGCAACTGCATGAACTTCGGCTCGCAGGTGCTGCTGGCCGGAGGGATCCCCATGGAGGAGCAGGGCAGCGACAAGTGGTACTGGTACGGCCAGAATGCGCTGGATCTGTCCTGGATCAACGTGGGGCGGTTTTACAGCTACGCCCGGAACAACCGGGGCTACGGTCTGGTGGCGGACACCGAGGCCAACTACTACACCGGCGAGGTGGGGGATGTGCTGCTGCTGGGGCCGGACGGCGGTCATAACCACACCACCCTCATCTCCGGTATCCTCCGGAACGAGGCGGGGGAGGTGGTGGACTATCTGCTGTGCTCCAACACCACCAACTATACGGATTTTCCCGCCGGAGCGTATTACTATACCAGCCACCGGCTGGTGAAGATCTACGGCTGGAACGACGCACATCCCGACGACGAGGCGTGATGGGGGTTGCGCCCGCATCGCGCCGCCGACAGACGCACGTACATCACTTGAAAATATCCGCACGGGCGGGGCGTCTGCCCCGCCCGTTTGATAAATGCCTGCACCCCTTGCGAGGTTCGTAGGGGCGGATGTACCCCAAGGGCACTTGTTCCGCTGCGCTCCACGGCGCCCACATCCGCCCGTTCGGTATATGAAAGATTTCCCATAGGAGCATTCCGTGCCCCCGGGCACGGTGCACTTTTCCCAGCAGCTGGAAAAGTGCAGAAAAGAGCCGGGAGAAACCAAGGTTTCTCCACTTCCTTGCGCGCTATGCCGCGTGCGAAACTGTAACCTTGTACCGCACGTTCGCGGAGGATTTTCTTTATCGCAGCGGATAAAAGGACTGTCTCCCGCAGCAGCGCCGCTGCCGCTGATGCCGAGCCACGGTAGGAGCGTGTGCATCTATCGTGCGGGCGGGGCAGAGCCCCGCCCCTACGGAGTGTGGCAAGGGGTGCGTGCATCTGCCCCACCCTATACAAAGACATAAAAAAATCACTCCCCGGAGGGAGTGATTTTTTTATGCAGGGATTGTGCCTTACTCAGCAACCACAGTGTACCAGACGTCACCGTTGGCCTGCACCGCGGAAACGACCTTGTAGCCGGCGGCCACGAAGTTGGTACCGGCACCCTCAGCAGCATTGTCAGCGGGGTTGAAGTTCACGAAGGTACCGCCCGTAACGATGATCTTGGCGGTGCCGTTCTTGTAGGCAGAGTCAATGCAGTTCAGCAGGAAGTTGTAACCGTAAGGCTCGCCGAACGCTTCGACAGCA
>CAKTMQ010000171.1 GCA_934573945.1 uncultured Oscillospiraceae bacterium
TTGCGGAAGTCATAGGGGAACAGGGGGCGGATGGGGCGGTCGATGACGCGGGAGGTCAGGATGCCCTTCTCGCCGGGACGGCCCTCGCGGCGGTTGAAGCTGCCGGGGATGCGGCCCACGGAGTACATCTTCTCCTCAAAGTCCACGCTCAGGGGGAAGAAGTCGATACCGTCACGGGGACGGGGGGCGGCGGTGACGCAGCACAGCACGCGGGTGTCGCCGTAGCCCACCATGACGGCGGCGTTGGCCAGCTCGGCCAACTTGCCTACCTCCAGCGTGAGAGGACGGCCGGCCAGATCCATGGAATACTTGTGGTAGTGGGGGAACTGACGATGGGTGATAATGGTTGACATAGCGTTTCTCCTTTTCGTAGAAATAGCGCCTCGCAGCACCGTCCGGCTCCACCGTTAGCACTTGAAAACACCCCGAAACACCTGACTTCGGCGCATTTTCAACTGCTAAAGGCCGGATCGGACACAGGCTGCAAAACGTGAAAGAAGGGTGATGCGCGGCGCACATCACCCTGTTTCAACAGATTACTTACGCAGACCCAGCTTGGCGATCAGGGCACGATAACGCTCGATGTCCTTCTTAGCCAGATAGTCCAGCAGACGACGGCGCTTACCGATCATCATCTGCATACCGCGGCGGCTGTGGAAGTCATGAGGATGCACCTTCAGATGTGCGGTCAGCTGGCTGATGCGCTCGGTGAGGATGGCGACCTGGACTTCGGGGGAGCCGGTGTCGGTCTCGTGGGTACGGTTGGCCTCGATGATAGAGGTCTTCTGGTCTTTCAGCATCATAGTTGTGTTTCCACCTTTCGTTGATCTGGCCGCGCCGCTGCGTCGTGGGACAGGTGAATGATCCGCGCAACGAAGCCGGACGGCGTTATAAACGCGCATTTCACGCGCTTATACAGAATACCACAGAAAACCGGGCTTGTAAAGCATTATTTTCCGGCGTCGGTGCGTTTTTTTGCAGCATTCCGCCGCGGCGGAAGCGCGGCTGTCACTGCCGCAGGGAGATGGCGGCGGTGGGGCAGCTGTCGGCGGCCTCCTGCGCCGTCAGACGCTGTGCCTCCGGCACCGGATCGGTGATGGCCTGGGCGGGTTCTCCGTCCCGCAGGGAGAATACCTCCGGGCAGACGCTCTCACACAGGCCGCACTGGATGCAGGCTTTCTGGTTCACATTGGCATACATGGCAATACACTCCTTATATAAAATATGGGAATGCCTCCAGTATGTCCCGCCTGATGCCGCTTCATACCTCTTTATTCCGGCAGCGGCAGTCCCCGCATCATCACCCGGCCGAAGCAGGTGAGACTGCGGCCGCTGCCCCGGTGGAAGGCCACGTCCATGTCGGCGCGCTGCCGGTTCAGGGAGAAGAGGTACACCATGCCCAGCGGATCCCGGCAGTACTGCTTGCACAGCATATCGCCGTCCACACAGAAGATGCCCACGTCGCCGTTCTGCAGCGGGTCGTGGTTCACGTATACCACATCGCCGTCGGAGATCCACGGCGCCATGGAGTCGCCCTGGATCCGCACCGCCAGCTCCGCGCCGACGGGTACGTCGCCAGTGACGGGGATCAGCTCATAGTCCTCCAGAAACACCGGCGCGGCAAAGCCCGCGGCGGCAGGGGAGGCATAGAGGGGGATGGTGCGTTCGCCCTGTCCGGGCGTCTCCTGCTGCCATGCCTCCTGCATGGCGGACAGCCCCTCCAGCACGGAGTGTACCGTCTGCCGCCCGGTCAGCGGCAGCGAGCGGTAGACCTCCACCATCCGCCGCTCCTCGTCGGAGAAGGAGAGACTGTGGCGGAAGGCGCCCCGGTACAGGTAGTTGGGATCCACCTGCAGGGCGTCGAAGAGATGCAGCAGCACGTCCTCCTTAGGTGTGCTGACGCCGGTCTCATAGTTTCCGATGGCGCTGCGGCTTACCCCCAGCACCGCCGCCAGCTCTTCCCGGCTCATGCCTAGCTCCTCTCGCCGCCTGCGCAGCTGTTCACCAAAGCTCATGGTATGTCCTCCTAACAAGATTCTTGTTCTTTTCCTCTATTTTACAGAAGCGATTTGGATATGTCAAGATAAAATAACAAGAAACTTGTTATATAGCGCTTGACATAACAAGAATCTTGTGATACTATAAGCCTTGTTACAAGAATCTTGTTTTTAACCGGCCTGCGGGGGGAATAAGGCTGCTATGCCGTGCGGCGAAGAGGATGCCGCAGTGATGGATTCCGGGACAGTGCAGGCGGGGAGAGCAGGGGAGGCGGAACAATGCGGAAAAACAGCGTCTCTGCATAAAAAATACCGACCACCCTTACGGGTATTCGGTATTTTGGGCGGGGGATGGTGGATTTACCCTCCGGGTATAAACTTCGACTCCACCTACCCCCACCAAGTAAAAGTACCGACCATCCTGTCGGATAATCGGTACTTTTGGTGGGGGATGGTGGATTTACCCTCCGGGTATAAACTTCGACTCCACCTACCCCCACCAAGTAAAAGTACCGACCATCCTGTCGGATAATCGGTACTTTTGGTGGGGGATGGTGGATT
>CAKTMQ010000172.1 GCA_934573945.1 uncultured Oscillospiraceae bacterium
CGGCTGCGCAGGCAGCTGAGCGCCGCCTTGGCGGACTCCTGCATGACGGTGCCCAGATTGCCGGTCAGCTCCAGCTTGCCGGATCCGTCCATCACATTGACCTCTACTTCCAGTATCTCGCCGCCTACCTCCGTCCAGGCCAGGCCGTTGACGACACCTACCTCGCTGCGGGTGGTATGTACAGAAGGCGTATAGCGGACGGTGCCCAGATAGTCAGGCAGGTTTTTATCTGTAATGGTAATCCGCTTTATGCCTTTTTCTACGATCTGCATGGCCGTTTTCCGGCACAGCTTGCCCAATTGCCGCTCCAGTACACGGACGCCGGACTCCCGGGTGTAGCCGGTGATCGTACTGCGGATAGCACCGTCCGTCACCTGCAGCTGAGAGCGCTTCAGGCCGTGCTCTTTCAGCTGCTTGGGCAGCAGGTGCTGCTTGGCGATCTCCAGCTTTTCTTCGTCCGTATAGCTGGAGAGCTCAATGACCTCCATACGATCCAGCAGCGGGCGGGGGATCGTCTCCAATGTGTTGGCGGTGGTGATGAACATCACGCGGCTGAGATCCACCGGGATCTCCAGAAAATGGTCGCGGAACGCATAGTTCTGCTCGCTGTCCAGCACCTCCAGCAGGGCAGAAGCCGGGTCGCCCCGCATATCGCTGGCCAGCTTATCGATCTCGTCCAGCACCAGCAGCGGATTCATGGAGCCGGCGCGGATTAGTGCGTCGATAATGCGGCCGGGCATGGCGCCGATGTAGGTCTTGCGGTGACCGCGGATGTCCGCCTCATCCCGTACACCACCCAACGACAGGCGGGACATCTTACGGTTCATGGCTTTTGCAACAGAGATGGCGATGGACGTTTTGCCCACGCCCGGAGGGCCGACCAGACACAGGATCTTACCTTTCGCGTCCGGGTTGATCTGACGGACGGCAATAAACTCCCGGATACGCTCCTTGACCTTTTCCAGTCCGAAGTGGTCACGATCCAGTATGGCACGGGCTCTCTCCACATCGGCGCGGTCACGTGTCGTCTTATGCCAGGGAACCTCCAGACATACGTCCAGATAATTGCGGATCACCGACGCCTCGGCACTGCCGTAGGGCTGCTTGGCCAGACGATCCACCTCTTTCATCAGCTTTTTATGGATCTCCTCCGGCAGCTTCAGCTTTTCCACCTTTTCGGTGTACTCCGCGATCTCCTCGTCACCGTCGTCTCCCAGCTCGTGCTGCAGCACCTTCAGCTGCTCCCGCAGGATCATATCCTTCTGCACCTGAGCCACGCGGGAGCGCACCTTATGCTCCAGATCCACCTCCAGCGAAATGACCTCCACCTCATGTGCCAGAATCTCGTTCATCAGGCGCAGCCGCTTGACCGGATGCAGCTCCTCCAGAATCCGCTGGCGGTCACCGTGGCGCAGGTTGATATTCTGTGCGATAAAGTCCGCCAGTTGACCGGGATCACGGCAATCCAGCACCGCAGAGCTGAAATCGTCACTGAGATTGGAGACCAACTCCTTGTACTCGCCGAAGATCACATAGGTTTGCCGGATCAACGCCTCGGTGCGGGCGGTCATGCGACCGGGGAAATCCTCCTCCAGCAGCTCCACATTGGCCTGCAGAAACGGCTTTGTCTGCCAGATACGATGGATGCGGGCGCGCTGCTTACCCTCCACAATGACCCGCACACTGGTCTCGGAGGTTTTGATGATCTGCAGAATACGGCAGATGGTGCCGACTGTGTAGAGATCCTCCTCTTTCGGCGCCATGGTGGCGATCTCCCGCTGGGTCACCAGAAAGGCCATACGGTCACCGTCCATGGCGCTGTCCAGCGCATAGATGGAGATCTCACGCTCTACATCAAAGCTCAGCGTCAAATCAGGAAAAACTGTCAGTCCCCGCAGGGCGATGACAGGGATATTCAATGTTGTTCGTTCCATAGGGGTTCTCCTTTGCATGGGGATCATACGCACTCCGCCTGCGGCGAAAGCGCAAAGGGAGAGACGTACGCCTCTCCCCTGTTTGTGCTTTAAGAGGCCGGTGCAGAGGATTTTTTCTCCGTCGTTTTGCCGGTCTTTAATTTTGCCCGTCTCACAGTGCGCTCGGGATCATGGACGATCTCGGGCGGCACATTGTCCTTTACACAGGCGGCTGTGATCGTCACCTGCGCAATGGTCGGATCGGATGGAATGTCATACATCAGCTTTGTCAGCACACTCTCCATGACAGCACGCAGGCCGCGGGCGCCGATATGGCGTTCAATAGCCTTGTCGGCTACCGCCTCCAGTGCTTCAGGCGTAAATGTCAGCTCCACGTCGTCATAGGACAGCAGCTTCTGATACTGTTTGACCAGTGCATTCTTGGGTGCTGTCAGGATCGTCACCAGATCCTCGCGGGTCAGGCCGTTGAGAGCGGTGATCACCGGCAGACGGCCGACCAGCTCGGGAATGATGCCGAACTTCAGCAGATCGTGGGGCTGTACCTCCTGCAGAAGCTGTCCCTCACGGCGCTGCGCCTTGCTCTCCACC
>CAKTMQ010000173.1 GCA_934573945.1 uncultured Oscillospiraceae bacterium
GCGATGGCGCCTGTGGCGTTCAGCGGTACGTCCTCCCATACCCGGCGGTAGATCTCACTGGGGGAAAACACCGTGCCGGCATTCTGCATGAGAAAGCGGAGAATGTCGTATTCCTTCGGGGTCAGCGCCACCGGGTCACCGTCCACGGTGACGGTCTTGGCGTTGTCGTCCAGACAGATACCGCCGATGACCAGAGTGGAGGGCTGCACCTGTCCGCCGCCCAGCTGGAGATACCGCCGCAGCTGGGAGCGCACCCGGGCCAGCATTTCCACCGGGTTGAAGGGCTTGGTGATATAGTCGTCTGCCCCCACATTCAGCCCCAGCACCTTGTCGGTGTCCTCACCCTTGGCCGTCAGCAGTATGACGGGAACGTTGCTGACCTGCCGCAGCTGTGCCATGGCGGTAAGTCCGTCCATGACCGGCATCATGATGTCCATGAGGATGAGATGCACATCCTCACGGGCGGCCACGGACAGTGCGTCCCTGCCGTTGCAGGCGGTGAGAACGCGGTAGCCCTCGGCTTTCAGATAGATCTCCAGCGCGGAGACAATATCCTTTTCGTCATCGACCACCAGAATCGTGTACATAGTAAAACCTCCTGTGGGAGAGAGTTTGGTCTGTCTTTATCATACCCTTTCGTGCCCGATTACACAAGGTCAATTCTTGGCGGCGGGGTAGGGAAGAGAAGTCAGATTCACACTGTGGCGGATGGGCTTCCACTCCACCTTTATGAACAGCGCCGCCAGGGAGATGGGCAGATACGTCAGCATGAACAGCGGGAAGGTGAGGGTATAGACCAGCTTCTGGGCAGTGGTGGCGTGGATGCGGCGCCACTCAGTGGCGGTGGTGATGCCGCCCAGCACCAGCAGCGTGGCCAGAATGCTGCCCAGACACTCCAACAGGGAGCGGAGGGCGAACCACACGCCTGCGCCCTGCATCAGCCCCAGTACCGTCAGCGTGATGTTGGCCAGCAGGCACAGGGACGTGAGGATAAAGGCCGGCAGGATGGACATGGATATATCAAAGCAGCTCCAGCTGCCCTTTGCTGCGCCCCGGAGAAGCTGGCCGCCGTAGCGCAGGAACACCTGCACGTAGCCCTTGGCCCAGCGCAGGCGCTGGCGGCAGGACTGGCGAAAGTCGGTGGGCTGTTCGTCGTAGAGCACAGCGCTTTCGCAGATGGCGATCTTCTCACCCCGGAGGATGTGGTACACGGAGAACTCGATGTCCTCGGTGAGCAGGTAGAAGCGCCAGCCGTGGCTCTCGTTCAGAATGCGCTGGGAGAACAGGAAGCCCGTTCCGCCCACGGCGGCGCTGCTGCCCAGCCGGGTGCGTGCGCCGTTGAGATAGCGGCTCTCCCGCAGAAACCACAGAGCGTATCCGGCGCTGATCCAGTTGCCGCCGAAGTTCTTGCTGTTGCGGTAGCTGGTGACGATCTCGTGCCCGTTGGAGAACATCTCGTTCATCCGCTCTATGTAGTCCGGGGCGAGAATGTTGTCGGCGTCGAACACGAAGTAGCCGTCAAAGCCCGCCGGGTAGTCCGCGCCGATGTGCTGGAGCAGGAAGTCCAGCGCGTAGCCCTTGCCCACATTCAGTTGGTTGAACCGCTCATACACCACCGCGCCGTGACTGCGGGCAATGGCGGCGGTGCTGTCGGTGCAGTTGTCCGCCGCCACGAACACCGTCACCAGGGACATATCGTAGGTCTGCGCCCGCAGGCTATCCAGCAGGCCGGAGATGACGTTCTCCTCGTTCCGGGCGGCGATGAGCACCGCGTAGCGGTGCGCCTTGGCCGGAACGGCCAGAGGCTTGGGCTTTTTGGCCAGCACCAGGGGGATGTAGAGGAACTGGTAGGCGTAGCAGATGAAAAACAGCGCCGAGATAATGGCGTTGATGGTACGCAGCGTGGTCTCCATAGAGGCACATCCTTTCCTTTCTTTCTGCCTCTATGGTAGCAAACGGGGGATTAAGAAACAATCAAGGGGAAGATTAAGGTTTTCTTAAGACGCCGCCGTACCCATAGCATAAAAGTGCTTGCGGGCAGAAGCCAAAAGCGAAGGGAGACTGCCGCAAGGCAGTCTCCCTTCGTGATATTTTTTCCGTTTCAGTCTGCGAACAGCGGCGTGGAGAGATAGCGGTCGCCGGTGTCGGGCAGCAGGGCGACGATGGTCTTGCCCTTGTTTTCCGGACGCTTTGCCAGCTGGATGGCAGCCCATACGGCAGCACCGGAGGAGATGCCCACCAGTACGCCCTCCTTCTTGCCGATCAGCTTGCCGGCGGCAAAGGCGTCCTCGTTCTCCACGGTGATGATCTCATCATACACCTGAGTATCCAGCACGTCGGGCACAAAGCCGGCGCCGATACCCTGAATCTTGTGGCTGCCTGCCACGCCCTTGCTCAGCACGGGGGAGGAGGCGGGCTCCACAGCCACCACCTTCACATGGGGGTTCCGGCTCTTCAGATATTCGCCGGTGCCGGTAACAGTGCCGCCGGTGCCTACGCCTGCCACAAAGATGTCTACC
>CAKTMQ010000174.1 GCA_934573945.1 uncultured Oscillospiraceae bacterium
TGGGCCGCCGGTAAGTTCTCCTCCGGCTCCATCAAGAAGTTCTTTGATGAGTACGACATCGCCGGTAAGATCAACAACCGCACCCTCATCATCCCTGGCAAGGCCGCGGTGATGAAGGGCGACATTCAGGATAAGCTGCCCGATTGGAACGTGGTAGTGGGTACCCGCGAGGCCGTGGAGCTGGTGAAGTACCTGCGCGACGGCGAGTACATCAAGGCCGCCGAGGCTGTCGCCGCCTCCAAGAAGCCCGCCGAGGAGAAGAAGGTCGTGGACGCGGACGCGCCTCTGGACTTCGAGAAGATCTCCATGTCCATCCCCAAGATCGACGTGGTGGATATGGGCGTGAGCTACAAGCAGCGTGACCCCAACTCCCCCAAGTTCGTCACCATCGGCGAGCGCATCCACTGCATCAGCCCCGTGATCCGCGAGGCCATGAACACCATGAACCCCGAGCCCATCCTGAAGCGTGCCGCCGAGCAGATCAAGGCCGGCGCCACCTATCTGGACGTGAACATCGGTCCCGCCGAGTCCAACGGTCCCGAGCTGATGACCTGGGCGGTCAAGCTGCTGCAGGAGAACTTCAACAACGTGCCGCTGGCACTGGACACCGCCAACAAGAAGGCCATCGAGGCCGGTATCCACGTGTACAACCGCACCAACGGCAAGCCCATCGTCAACTCCGCCGATGCCGGCTCCCGTATCTCCAACATTGATCTGGCTGCCGCCAACGACGCCATCGTCATCGCGCTGTGCTCCGCCGATGGTATCGCCAAGGACAACGAAGAGCGCATGATGCACTGCCACCATATGCTGGAGCGCGGCCTGAGCCTGGGCATGGATGCCTCCGACCTGTGGTTCGACCCCCTGTTCCTGGTGGTCAAGGGTATGCAGGATAAGCAGATGGACGTGCTGAACGCCATCAAGATGTTTGCCGACGAGGGTCTGAAGTCTACCGGTGGTTTGTCCAACAACTCCAACGGCGCACCCAAGGCTGTCCGTCCCATCCTGGACTCCACGCTGGTGGCCATGGCCATGATGCAGGGCCTGACCTCCGCCATCGTCAACCCCAACGATCTGCGGCTGATGGAGACCATCAAGTCCTGTGACATCTTCAAGAACCACGTGCTGTATTCCGACAGCTATCTGGACGAGTAAAAGAAGAGTATACTTTCCCGCCGCCGCTGTGCGGCGGCGGGAAAAGTGCATCCCCGGCGCCCCAGTCCGTTTCCGGCGGGCGGGCACAACCGTGTGTTCCCAAATTTATAATAGGAGGATCAACCTATGAGCGTATTAACCGACCTGATCTATGGCGGTTCCAACGCCGTGGCCGGCCTGACGGAGGGCGCAGTCAACGACGCGATCGCCAAATACGGCGCAGACAAGGAAATCGCATTCCCTGACACTGCGTATTTCTTCCCTACCATTTATGCCGCTACCGGCGTCAAAGTAAAGACGCTGGGTGATCTGTCTGCCTGTGTGGGCGTGCTCAAGAGCCTGATCACCAATCAGGAGGATCTGGGGCAGGCGCTGAACGCCGGTCTCGCCACCGCCGTGGGTGCGGAGATCCTGGAGGGGCTGAAGTATGTGGAGCCGAAGGACGCCTATGAGGAGGCGGCTGTGGCAGGTATCGGCTTCGTGCCAGATCCCATCATCCGTTCTCTGGGCGTGCCGCTGGTCACCGGCGACATTCCCGGCGTGGCCGTGGTGCTGGGTAAGGCCGAGCAGGCGGAGGACGTGGTGAAGGTGGTCAAGGACTATCAATCCAAGGGCATCATGACCTTCATGGTAGGCGACGTGATCGACCAGTGCGCCGAGGGCGGCGTGAAGATGGGTCTGGAGTTCCGCGTGATCCCACTGGGTCATGACGTGACTGCCGTGATCCATGTGGTCACCGTGGCCATCCGTGCCGCGCTGATCTTCGGCAACGTGCAGCCCGGCGATCTGGCCGGTCTGCTGGCCTACACCAAGGAGCGCGTTCCCGCTTTCGTCAATACCTTCGGCGCCATTGACAGTGTGGTGGTTTCCGCCGGTGCCGGCGCCATCGCCTTGGGCTTCCCCGTGGTGGTGGACATCGATCTGGGCGAGAACCAGGTGCCCGGCGCGCTGGAGTCCGTGCTGGATCACGGCGAGACGGTGAAGCACTCGCTGGAGCTGCGCAACATCAAGATCAAATCCAAGGAGCTGCCCATCCCCGTGGCCTTCTCTGCTGCTTTCGAAGGTGAGATCATCCGCAAGGCTGACGTGAAGGCGGAGTTCTGGTCTGCCAAGAACCCCACCTGCGAGCTGGTGCTGATGAAGGATGCCGACGAGGTGGAGGATCACAAGATCACGCTGGTGGGACCGGACATCGATTCCGGTGACCTGGAGTATGCTATGGGCACCTATATCGAGGTCTACGGCAAGAAGATGCAGGCGGACTTCGAGTCTGTCATCGAGCGTAAGATCCACGCCTGGTTCAACTACATGGAGGG
>CAKTMQ010000175.1 GCA_934573945.1 uncultured Oscillospiraceae bacterium
AAAAGAGCAAAGAACGGCATAGCCGTTAAGCTACACCGTTCCTTGCTTCAATGTTTTCCTAAGTCACCGCCGCATTATGGCGTGTATTTTCTTGTGTCAGGCGGCCTAAAAACCGGCGCTCATTTTCTCTGTCTGCGCGCTTCCGGCTTGACAGCGGAAGGCCGCGTGGTTATAATGTGACTGACCGATAGGGGAGAAGTGACCAGGTGATCAGGCTGTTGTGAACAGCTTTTTTAATGGGCGGAAGTTAGGTGAAGCTAACCGCTGCGGCAAGCAAATAGGAGTGATGGTGTATGATAGGAAAGCTGATGTTGGAGGGATTGGGTCTTGGTGCGCTGCTGGTGCTGGTCTGCGTCTACGCCGTCAACGGTGCCCGCGGCTTCTGACCGGGCTTCTGGCAGCTGCTGTGTATTTTGTCCGTCATGAATCTGATCGACCATTTCCTTATTGACGACTGGTGGGTAGGCCACACGGCGGCGTGGACGATCCCCGGTACGGAGGATCTCAAGCCCTACATCAACAGACAGGACAAGTGCCGGAAGTGGCTGGCCGGTACCGTCGGCATGGTGGTGATCGCCGCAATGCTCTCCGGCATTATGCTGCTTTTCGTTTCGTAAATAACAGGGAGGAACACCGATGAAAACGAGCTATCTCACAAAGGGCTTCCGGGCGCTTGCCGTGCGGCGATTTCCCGACAGAGCCGCTATGCTGCATACAGCTTTTGATCGGCGGCTGGCAGAGCTGCGCCGTGAGAATGCCGGCGTGTCCAAGGAGAAGCGGCGCCATCTGGAGAGCCAGATCCTGCCCGGGATCGCGGCCTATGAGGCGCTGCGGATTGTGATGCCGCAAGAGGAAGCGCTGCAGGCTGTCCACGGCTTTGTGGAGGAACGGGCGTGGAAGCTGCGGAAGATCATCCTCGGGCTGATGCGTCTGCCGGGGCTGTACCGGAGGGTGCCGGACATCTTTGCGAAAAAGACGCCTCGGCTCTTCGGCGCGTCGGCGGGGTTTGCGGCGACGGAAATCCGAACCAGCGGCGGCGTCTGGCGCATCGACATGACGAAGTGCCCCTATCATGACGCCTGCGGCCGGTACGGCTGTCCGGAGCTGTGCCATTGCTTCTGTGACAGCGATGATATTACCTATAACGAGATGCACCCAAAGCTGCTATGGCACCGGACAACGACGCTGGGACGGGGCGGCGACCGCTGTGATTTCTGCCTGCAGCTGCGGGAGGACTGACGACACGCAATGTGCATTTGCCCCGGTCGTGCGCCCGCAGGCGCGTGACCGGGGCTTCTTTACGGTTTCTTAGCTTGACGGGAGCCCTCTTTTCCGCTATACTATTCCCAATTTACAATGGAGGAGGTATCGCACCTATATGGATACTGACGGCGGTGACTATCCCGGTAACCATCTGAACTGCCATCTGTTTTTGCCAGCATATCTGCGCTGCGTTTCGTGGGGCAGACGTGCTTTTTTGCGCTTATAGCCGCCTTTTTACCCCCAAAAACAGACGACAAAAGGAGTTACTTATCTTGTCAACCACAACTTGTATCATCATAATGGCGGTATGCCTGATGCTGTCCGCCTACTTTTCGGCCACGGAGACCGCGTTTTCCTCCGCCAACACCACACGCCTGAAAACACTGGCGGAGAAGGGCAGCAAAAACGCGGCGCTGGCCTTGACGCTGCTGGAGCAGTATGACCGGCTGCTGTCCACCATCCTGATCGGCAACAACATTGTCAACATCGCCACCGCCTCCATCGGCACGGTGCTGTTTGTGAAGCACTACGGCGATGTGGGCGCCACTATCTCCACGGTGGTGGTCACAGTGGTGGTGCTGATCTTCGGCGAGATCTCCCCCAAAAGCATTGCCAAGGACTGCGCCGAGCGGTGCGCCATTCTTTCGGCGCCCATTCTGCGGGTGCTGATCTGGCTGCTGCTGCCCCTGAATCTACTGTTTTCCCTGTGGAAAAAGCTGCTCAGCCGTGTATTCCATCTCAGCAGCGACAGTAAGATGTCCCAGGAGGAGTTGCTGATGCTGGTGGATGAGGTGCAGCAGGACGGTAGTATCGACCGGGATGAGGGCGAGCTGCTGAAAAACGCCATCGGCTTTTCCGAGCAGGAGGCGCAGGACATTCTCATCCACCGGGTGGATCTGGCGGCGCTGCCCGTCACCGCCAGCAAGGAGGAGGTTGCGGCGCTGTTTACCCAGACCAAATACTCCCGCCTGCTGATCTATCAGGACTCCATCGACCATATTCTGGGCACCATCCATCAGAAGGACTTCTATGTGGGCTGCGGCGTGACGGATAAGCCGCTGGCAGACATCATCTCCCCGGCGGTGTTCGCGCTGGAGAATGAGCCCATCCGCCTGCTGCTGAAGAAGCTGCAGCAGGCCAAGACCCATGTGGCCGTGGTGGTGGACGAATACGGCGGCACCTGCGGCATCGTCACCATGGAGGACAT
>CAKTMQ010000176.1 GCA_934573945.1 uncultured Oscillospiraceae bacterium
TTCATCAGCTGGCGGCGCTCCACGCTCATGGTCTCGGGCATGACGATGATGATGCGGTAGCCCCGGGCGGCGGCCACAGAGGCCAGACCGATGCCGGTGTTGCCGGAGGTGGGCTCGATGATGACGGAATCGGGCTTCAGCAGCCCCTTCTGCTCCGCGTCGTCGATCATGGCCTTGGCAATGCGGTCTTTCACGCTGCCGGCGGGGTTGAAGTATTCCAGCTTGCCCAGCACCTTGGCCTCCAGGCCCTCTTCCTTCTCAATGTGGGTCAGCTCCAGCAGCGGGGTCTTGCCGATCAGCTGGTCAGCGGATGTATAGATCTTGCTCATAATATATGCCTCCTGTATGATGTCGTGATAGATGTGATGTTGTGATAGATCGGTCGGTGTGTTTCTGTGTTCACTGCGCGGCACGGCAACATCGGAGGTGCAGGTCGTATTTCATGTTAATACCAACCTTTCTTGTAGGTTGATGTGATTATAACGCCGCCGTATTGATTTGTCAAGGGCTGTCCGCAAAATTTTACATTGATTTTCCTATTTACCATGTTGTATAATGGGTTTATTCCCGAGAGGAGGGGACAGTATGTTGGTTTCAACCAAGGGACGCTATGCACTGCGGGTCATGATCGATCTGGCCGAGCATCAGACGGACGGTTTTATCCCGCTGAAGGTGATCGCCCAGCGACAGGAGATCTCTGAAAAATATCTGGAGAACATCATCAAACTGCTGGTAAAAGCAAAGCTGCTGACCGGCGTGCGTGGAAAGGGCGGCGGCTACCAGCTGACAAAAGCGCCGGAGCAATACACCGTGGGGAGCATTCTGCGGATCACCGAGGATTCCATGGCGCCGGTATCCTGTCTTGAGCCCGGCGCCGATGCCTGCCCCCGCGCGGCGGAATGCCGCACGCTCTCCATGTGGCAGGGACTGGACAAGCTCATTACGGACTACTTTGAACATATCACTCTGGCGGATCTGGTGCACCGAGCCCCCGCTGGATACGACTATGTGATATAATGGAGCAGGCGGCAGCTGCCTGCTGCCGCATTCGGAAGGTGGGATCGCTCTGCCGGAGGGGTGCTTGCTGCTGCCCGATAAAGGTTGTTAAAAAGCCTGTCATTGCCATGGCGGTCTGCGGATCGGCTGGCAATGACAGACTTTTTTGTTTTTGTTGTGTGCGTTTCCCTACGCCTCCAGCTCGGAAACCACCGGCAGAACCAGCCGGCTGCAATACCGCCGTGTATCGATCTCCCGGCCGGAGTAGGGCGCCACGATGCCCAGTACCCGCGGCGGAGCCGCAGGGGTCAGCTTCCGCGCCTTTGCCTCGCGTCCCAGCATCAGCCACGCCTCGTCCACGCCGCTGTAATCGCCGCAGTACAGCACCGACAGTGCGCGGCATTCCGGCAGCACGACCGCGTCTTTCTGGCGGACAGCCGGACACTGAGCGGCAGCGCACTCACCGGCGGCGCGGCAAAGAATAACAACAGCTCGCCGCGGCTTGATGTGGACGGCGCCATAAAGCCTGCCGTTGGATACCAGTCATATACCGTCCTTTTCACGCCGAATGACAAGGACAACTACAATACAGCGGAGTGTGAAGTGTCTCTCACGGTGAAATGCAGTCACATCTGGGATGACGGCACCGTGACCACCCCGCCCGCCTGTACCGCAGAGGGGGTGGAGACCTTCACCTGCGCTGCGTGCAGCGCCACGAAGGAGGAATCCATTCCCGCCACGGAGACAACGGAGGGAGAGCCTCTGGATCACGATTACGCTGACGAGTGGCAGGCCAATGAAACGGATCACTGGCACGTCTGCACACGCTGCATGGCCGCCGAAGGCCAGGCGCTGGGTCATGACTGGAGCGACTGGGTGGTCACCACACCGGCCACAGAACGCGCCGGGGGCGAGGAGACACGGGTCTGCGGACATGACGCTTCTCACACCGAGACACGCATCATTCCGAAGATCACGCCTGCGCCGCAGCCCTCCCGGGACGACCCTGCCGGCGGCACGACGGATACCGGGAATGCCGCCGATGACACCGGCAGAACGGTGAGATCCAGCGATACCGGCGATACAGACATCGCCTTCTACGTACTGCTTTCCCTGACCTCTCTCACCGGAACAGCAGTCATCTGCAGAAAGTGGAAGAAAAACGGATAACGTTCCACTGACCGGCGTTCAGCAGAGGCATCGCATTTGGCGATGCCTCTGCTGATGACTGGCAGCCTTCTTCGGTGCACGATGTACCTCTGCGGAAAAAGTGAAATATTTCGATTTTATTCTTGACACAGAGGGCTGTAATGTGCTAATATAACAAAGCTGACGATTTCTGCGGAGGGCGCACGCGGGTGTAGCACAATGGCCAGGGCACCAGCCTTCCAAGCTGGGGATGCGGGTTCGATTCCCGTCA
>CAKTMQ010000177.1 GCA_934573945.1 uncultured Oscillospiraceae bacterium
GGCGTTGGTGATAAACTGCTTCTGCGCCTCCATATTTTTGAGATACGGTGTGATAGCCCGCCGTGAAAAGAGTACCACAAGCCCAAACACCACCACAAGGCATGCGGCGGCGATGGCCAGCGTGATCCACAGCAGCGACCGCATAGTCTGTATCTCCCGCTCAGAGTTAAGGAACAGCACAACCGTTTCGTCCTCTGTCGTGCTGACCAGATAGCGATAGCCACTTTCATAGCCGTGGGCTTTTCCGCTTTCCAGCACCGCGTCCGCATAGGTTTCGGCGTCGCTTTCGGAGATGGAGGCGATATAATCCTGATTCACCCGCGAAACTATACCGTTGGTATCATAGTGAACGGAGAAGAACCGCAAGGAATACTGCACTTCGGGTGAAAAATGCGACCAATCATCGAAAGGCAGCGCACCCCGGCGGGAAGAAAACGGCATCTGCTGATCCTCTATCTCCATGAGCCGTGCCAGCGCTTCGTCCTGTTGGCTCGTCACGCTGTGGTAGTTCCACAGATTCACGAAGCACAGCAGCGTCAGGACCACCGCCGTAAACGCCGCCATGGCCGCACCGATAAAGCGCCAGCGCATCTTTTTCAGCATGGCATTTCCTCCAACGCATAGCCCGCGCCGCGGATGGTGCGAATTTCAATATCCGCGCCGATCTGCCGGAGCTTTCTCCGCAGAAAACCGATATACGTCCACACCACATCCATCTCCGCTTCGCTGTCCAGGCCCCATACCTTTTCCATCAGGTGTTCCGACGAAAACACCTGTCGGGGATGGCGGAGGAACAGCTCCATGAGCTGATATTCCTTGTTGTTCAGCCGTACTTCCCCCAAAATGGTTTTCAGCAGATATTGACTGCAATCCAATGTGACATTTCCAAAACTGAGTATGGACGAAGCGTAGGTGTTACTGCGCCGGGTCAGGGCACGGACACGGGCCAAAAATTCACTGGCGGCAAAGGGCTTAGGGAGGTAATCGTCCGCCCCGGCGTCCAGACCGGCCACCCGGTCGGCCACCTCCGCCTTGGCGGTCAGAAACAGGGCGGGGGTAGTGTTTCCCCCTGCGCGGGCGGCCTTCAGGACTTCGATGCCGTCTTTTCCCGGCATCATAATATCCAGCACCAGTGCGTCATAGCCGACGGCCTGTATGTAGTCCAGGGCGTCGTTCCCGTTATGCACCATATCCACGGCGTATTTGTTCTTTTCCAACATGACCTTCAGCGCACGGGCGATGGTCACTTCATCTTCTGCAATCAGGATACGCAAGGCACTTCACCTCCATTTGCGCCCATTCTCCCACAGCGACCCAAAATGAACCTGAAAATCTCTGCCGTTGGGAGAGAATAGTTCACAGTTCCCTCACGGATTTTTTCGGGTCTATTTCAGGTCACGGCGGCATACTGCAAGGCAGAAACACGCGGAACGCACCCACGGCTATAGCAAATTTCTCCGCGTGTCGGCGGTCAACTGTCCACCGCGGCGATATGCTGAAAGCGGCAGACAAACGACAATCACCGTTAATCGGTGTTGACATAGAAAGAGCCGGACAGCACGAAACTGCCCGGCTTTTTCATAAATTTTTAGGTTTTTCAAGTACATTTCAGGACACCTTTGTATACTGGCGCTTGTACACTGTGACAAAAGGGAAAGCAGGAAGGGGTGAGGACGATGGAATCTATTCCAAGCGATGTAAGGATAAAGATAATAATATTGGCTTTATGCGCAATCGGTTTTACGGCTATTTCGACTGTAATTGCCGTAAAGCGCAAGAAGATGACCCATGAAGTATGGGTGCCGAGCCTGATTATTTGCGGCCTTTGCGCGGTTGGGACGACTATTGTTGCTATTTGCCTTGCAGCGGCATTCGTAATGGCGACATAAAAATAGAAAGGAGTATGACCATGGAGCTTACCGGAAGCTACCGGCATGAACTGAAATATCAAATTAGCCCTGCCGACCATCACGCACTTCGGCAGCGGCTCAGGGCTGTCATGAAGCGCGATCCGCATACGCGAGCGGATGGGATTTATACGATACGCAGCATCTACTTTGATAACTACAGAGACAAGGCGCTGTGTGAAAAACTCAACGGTGTGCAGAAACGCGAAAAATTCCGCATCCGCTATTACAATGACGACTTCTCTTTCATTACACTGGAAAAGAAGATCAAGCACAATGACCTCTGTATGAAGATAGACGCCCCACTGGCCGTCGAGGAGTATCAGCGGATTCTTCAGGCCCCGGGGCCGTGGATGCTGGAGAATCCGGAGCCATTGATCCGGGAGCTGTACTGCAAAATGAAAACGCAGCAGCTTCGCCCCCGCGTGCTGGTGTCCTATGTGCGGGAGCCGTAC
>CAKTMQ010000178.1 GCA_934573945.1 uncultured Oscillospiraceae bacterium
TGGAGGTGACACCCGGATTTGAACCGGGGAATGAGGGTTTTGCAGACCCTTGCCTTACCACTTGGCTATGTCACCATCGGCGCAACGTCCGAGAGACATTATACTATGCCGTGGGGCGGTTGTCAAGAGGTAAGCTCGATTTCTTAGGAAGAAAATTTCATGGAGGACTCTACTCCTTGGCATGGACATTGATAAACTCTGCTCGCAGCTTGGAGTAGAGAATGGTTTGACTGCTGTACAGCCCACAGTAGCCGGAGAGCAGGTAGCTGATGGCGCAGGCAAAGGCGAAATACAGCAGACCGCTGCTGCTGCCGAACAGCTCCACGCTGAGGAGCACCGAGGCGATGGGGCAGTTCACCGCGCCACAGAACACCGACACGAGGCCGATGGCCGCGCCGAAGCCTGCCGGCAGTCCCAGTGCCTGTCCCGCCACGCAGCCGAAGGTCGCCCCCACGAAGAAGGAGGGAACCACCTCGCCGCCTTTGAAGCCGCAGCCGATGGTAAGGGCAGTGAACAGGATCTTCAGCAGCCATGCCCAGGGCATGGCTCTGCCGTCCATGGCACGTGTGATCACATCCATGCCGGCACCGTTATAATCCCGTCCCAGCAGCAGCGTCAGCCCCAGGATCAGCGCACCGCCGGCTGCCGCACGCAGATAGGGATTCCGGATCCACTTCACCGCAGTGTGTTCGATCAAATGCATACCCCGGACGAACAGGATGGATACCAGTGCGCAGCCGATGGCCAGCAGTACTACCAGAAACATGAGCCAGGGATCCACTGCCGGAATGGCCACCGTAAAGCGGGTGGGCGGAATTCCCATGAGCTTGGCAATGAGATAGCCCACCGACGCCGCCATCAGGCAGGGGATCAATCCGGCGTAATACAGTACACCCACGCTGATGACCTCCAGGGCGAATACAGCAGCGGTCAGCGGCGTGCCGAACAGGGCGGAGAACACGGCGCTCATGCCGCACAGCGTGGCCAGCGGCAGCTCCTTTTCTCCCAGATGCAGCACCTTGCCGGTGCGGTAGCCGATGCCGCCGCCGATCTGCAAGGCCGCGCCCTCGCGGCCGGCGGAGCCGCCCAGCAGATGGGTCAGACAGGTGGAGATGAAGATCAGCGGCACCAGCAGCAGCGGTACATCCTTGCCGAAGTGGACGGACTCGATGATGTTATTGGTGCCCTTGCCCTCCATGTGCAGCAGCCGGTACAGTCCCACGATGACCACGCCGCCCACCGGCAGCAGCCAGAGGATCCACGGGTGTGACAGCCGCAGCTCCGTGGCGCCCTCCACACCCAGATGGAAGGCGGCGCCCACCACGCCGCCCACAAGGCCGACGCCGCCGCCGATCACCAGCCATTTGGTCAGTGCGATAATGTACAGGGAGATATGCTGAAAAAAGGCTTTTATGCGTTCCATTGCCCCGCTCCTTCTACGTTTTTACACAACTTACGACATTTTAACACCCGGTGCGGGGGTTGTCAATCCGCGGAAAACCGCGGATATTTGTATGGGTCGCTGACAAAAAATCAGCACCTCATACATTTTTTGTATTTTTTCATTTTTCCGGTTGATTCTGGAGAAATTATGACGTATACTATGGGTACAAGTACTTTAGGAACAACAACCTGATTAAGAACAAAACTTGAGGAGGAACATGACATGAAGTATGGTCGTACATTCAATTTCTCCGCAGGTCCCGCTATGATGCCGGAGCCTGTTCTGGAGGAGATCCGCGATGAAATGATGAACTACCGCGGCAGCGGTATGTGCGTCATGGAGATGAGCCATCGCTCCAAGGTGTTCCAGCAGATCGTGGACGAGGCTGAGGCCGACCTGCGCGAGCTGATGGGCATTCCCGACAACTACAAGGTGCTGTTCATCCAGGGCGGCGCTACGCTGCAGTTCGCTGCCGTGGCATGGAACCTGATGAAGAACGGCAAGGCCGTCTACATCGAGACCGGCGCATGGTCCAAGAAGGCCATTGCCGAGGCGAAGAAGTACGGCGAGGTCATCGTGGCCGCTTCCTCCAAGGATAAGAACTACAGCTACATTCCCGACTGCTCCGATCTGGACATCCCCGAGGACACCGATTACGTCTACATCTGCGAGAACGAGACCATTCACGGTGTGACCTGGAACAAGCTGCCCAACACCAAGGGTCATGTGCTGGTGTCCGACCAGTCCTCCATGTTCCTGAGCAAGCCCTGCAACGTGTCCGACTACGGCATGATCTATGCCGGTGTGCAGAAGAACGTCGGTCCTGCCGGCATGGTGGTGGTCATCATCCGCGAGGATCTGATCCGCGAGGACATCGACCCCAAGATGCCCATCTACAT
>CAKTMQ010000179.1 GCA_934573945.1 uncultured Oscillospiraceae bacterium
TGATGGTGTTGGTCAGCTGGGTGGTAAAGTCCGCGCCCACAATAGGCGCCGCGATGAACAGCAGCAGCAGGAAGCCGGTGATGATGATGCGGGGCAGACCGAAGCTATCCACCAACTGGCTGAATTTCGTCTTGTTGCCAAGACTTGTTGTTACATTTTTGCCCATCTTGTCCTCCTTACTTCACCTGACTGACCATCAGCATACCGAATTCCTCGGAGGAATGGTCAGCCGGCAGGATACCGGCGATCTTACCGCCGGAGACGATGGCGATCCGGTCACAGGTCTGGCGCAGTTCTTCCAGCTCAGAGGAGATCATCACCACGGTGATGCCGCTCTCACGGTTGAACTTCTTCAGCGCCTCCAGCACCAGCGCCTTGGCGCCTACGTCGATGCCGCGGGTCGGCTCAGAGACAAACAGGAAGCGTGGCTCCAGCGCGAAAGCCTTGGCCAGGCAGATCTTCTGCTGATTGCCGCCGGATAGTTCCTTGGCCTTCTGCATCGAACTGGTGCACTTGATCTGCAATTCGTCGATGTACTTCTGGGTCACCGCATGGATGGCCTTTTCATCACGCCATGTGAAGAACAGACGCTTTTTGAGGAACTTATCGTGGATCTGCATGGCGGGGAACGCCACGTTCCACTCCAGGGATTCATCCAGCAGCAGCCCCACGCCCCGGCGGTCCTCCGACACGAAGGCCAGCTGGGCATCCAGACATTTGCGGGGGCTGTTGAGGTCAATGGGCTTGCCGTCGAACTCCACGGTGCCGCCGGCCTCATACAGACCCATGATACCGTTGGGGATACCCAGCTTACCCTGACCGGCCAGGCCGCCGATGCCCAGGATCTCGCCCTCCTTGATGTCCAGATCCACGTTCCGGACGATCTCACCGGGCATATCCACCCACAGCTTATGGATAGACATGATGGTCTTGGCATTGGGATCGATCTTGATGTCCTGCGCAGCGGCGGTATTGCTGACGCTGCGTCCCACCATCCAGCGGGTGATGTCGGTGACGTCCGTCTCCTTGGCGGGCGTGTCCTTCACCACATAGCCGTCCCGCATGATGACTACCTTGTCGCAGACCGACAGGATCTCATGAAGCCGGTGGGTGATAAAGATAACGGCGATACCCCGGGAGGCCATGCCCCGGATGGAATCCAGCAGCGCCTCGGCCTCTTTCTCCGTCAGCACGGCGGTAGGCTCGTCCAGGATCAGCAGCTTCAGGTTCTCCTTGCTCAGCTCACGGGCGATCTCCGTAAACTGCTTGTGACCCACAGGCATACTGCTGATAACCATCTTGGCGTCGATCTCCACGCCCATCTTCTGGATGGCGGCCTTGGCGCGCTCATCCATTTCCTTATAGTTGAGAGTGTCCATTCTTTCGCCGAACACTTCTGAGATGACATTTTTCTTTTTCGGCTCACGGTTGAGCAGAATGTTCTCCGTGGCAGTAAAGCCCGGAATGAGAGAGAATTCCTGATGCACCATGCCGATGCCGGCCTTGAGTGCATCAAACGGCGTATCGAAAGTGGCCTTCTCGCCGTTGATGAGGACGTCGCCTTTATAACCGCCGGTCTCGCGGATCACGTCCATGCCGAAGAGGATCTTCATCAGGGTGCTCTTGCCGGCGCCGTTCTCGCCTACCAGACCCAGCACCTCGCCCGCGTTCAGCGTGAAGTTGATGTCCGTCAACACCTGGTTGCCAAAGAAGTCCTTCTGGATGTTGCGCATCTCCAACAGGGGAGCATTCTTATTTTCCATAATATACCCTACCTAAAAGTAAACAGGGGGGAGGAATCCCTCCCCCCTGTCCTATACGTTGTGCTTTACAAAAGCGATGTCAGCTGATGGTGAAATACTTCTCGGGGATCTCCACCTCAGCGTTGCCCATGAACTTGCCGGGATCGCCCATGATGTAAGTATCCTGATAGATCAGGAACACGTTCTCGGACTTGACGCCGGTGGTAGCGTTGGTGTAGCCAGCGCCGTTCCACTCAGCCTTGGGAGAATACTTCTGCAGAGCGGAAGCAACATCGTCCATGTCGCAGATCTCAGCAGTGCCGTCGATGACGTTCTTGGCATGCTGGGCCAGGCCGGCGGACAGGGTATAGCCATAGGAGTAAGCCCAGGTGCCGAAACGGCCGGCGCCGCCCTTCTCATTGATGGCGGACTCGACCTTGGCCAGGATCTTCTCGAAATCGCCGGCTTCCTCGGTCAG
>CAKTMQ010000180.1 GCA_934573945.1 uncultured Oscillospiraceae bacterium
CGACTGCGCGCACCCGTTGGGTGCACTTGCTGGCCGAGAAGAATTTTTCTGACGCACATGTCGTCAGAAAAATGATTGAATTATTTCGCGCCTGCGGGCGCGAACGCTGCGAGGCTTTTGACGGGTACCAGAACGCATACGGGAAAGAGGAGGATAACTTATGAAAATACTGTTTGTCGCCAGTGAGGCGTTCCCCTTCTGCAAGACCGGCGGTCTTGCGGATGTGGCAGGCAGCCTGCCGGTGTCGCTGGCGGAGAACGGCGACCAGGTGGCGGTGATCCTGCCCCTGTATGACCGGATCCCCCAGCAGTGGCGCGAGCGGATGATCTACCGCAGCTATATCTATGTGGATGTGGCTTGGCGTCACCAGTATTGCGGTTTGTTCGTCATGGAGTACCGGGGCGTGACCTGGTATTTTGTGGACAATGAGTATTATTTCCGCCGCGGGCGGCTGTACGGTGAGTACGATGACGGCGAGCGCTTTGCCTTTTTCAGCAAAGCGGTGGTGAGCCTGCTGCCCAGTCTGGACTGGATGCCGGACGTGCTCCACTGCAACGACTGGCAGACGGCGCTGGTGCCCGTCTATCTGCGGGATGTGGCCACCCGCTGGGAGGCGGTGCGGGGCATGAAAACCGTTTTTACAGTTCATAATATCGAGTATCAGGGACGTTTTGGCGCGGATACCCTCAGCGACCTCTTCGGCCTGCATGAGGGCTGGTGGGAGGACGGTACGTTGCGGATGGACGGCGATGTGAACCTGATGAAGGCCGCCATGCTGGTGTCCGATGCGGTGACCACCGTCAGCCCCACCTACGCTGCCCAGCTCCATGATGATTACTATGCCCACGGCATGGCCTCGGTGATCGACAGCATCGGCTGGAAGCTCCACGGCGTGCTCAACGGCATCGACATGACGTCCTACGATCCCGCCCACGACAGCGCCATCCCTGCCAACTACACGCCGGACGACCTGAGCGGCAAGGCAGTCTGCAAGGCGGATCTGCAGGTGTCGCTGGGGCTGCGGGAGGAGCCGGACACACCGCTGCTGGCGGTGGTCAGCCGTCTGGTGGGACACAAGGGAATGGAGCTGATCCGCGACGGCTTTGACGCCATCATGGCCACCGGCTGCCAGCTGGTGGTGCTGGGACAGGGCGAGAGCTATTATGAGGACTTCTTCCGCGCCCAGGCGGGGCGCTTTGTGGGGCGCACGGCGGCGCTCATCACCTATTCCGAGGCGCTCAGTCGCCGGATCTATGCCGCCGCCGACCTGTTTCTGATGCCCTCCAAAAGCGAGCCCTGCGGCCTGAGCCAGATGATCGCCATGCGCTATGGCGCGGTGCCCATCGTCCGCCGTACCGGCGGATTGGCCGACAGCGTCCGCTCCTGTCAGGTAGGGCAGAGCGACGGCACCGGCTACCTCTTTGACAACTATGACACCGGCGATATGCTGTCCGTCATCGGGCAGGCCACCGGCCTTTACAGAGGCGACAGAGCGGGCTTTTCCACCGTGCAGCGCCGCGGCATGACCGCCGACTTCAGCTGGACGCGCAGCGCCCGCATCTACCACGACATCTATTCCAACTTGTAAGGAGACAAGTGCATATGAGTTATACCAAGCATGATTTGAAGGAAGCCATCACCCGTAAGCTGCGGCTGAACTACGGCTGCACGGAGCGGCAGGCCAGCGACGGCGAAATGCTGAAGGCCTGCGCCATGGTGCTGCGGGACATTATGGCCGAGCACGGCGTGGAGAGCCGGGAAAAGGCCGCCCGGGAGGACGCCCGCCGCGTCCACTACCTGTCGCTGGAGTTCCTGATGGGACGCAGTCTGATGAAGAACGCCTACAACCTGAACCTGCTGCCCCAGCTGCAGGAGGCCATCGAGGATCTGGGCTTCAAGGCGGCGGACATCTTCGATATGGAGCCGGATGCCGGTCTGGGCAACGGCGGTCTGGGACGGCTGGCGGCCTGCTATCTGGACAGCATGACCACGCTGGAGATTCCCGCCACCGGCTATTCCATCTGCTATGAGCTGGGTCTTTTCAAGCAGAAGATCGTGGAGGGTCAGCAGGTGGAGCTGCCCGACGACTGGAAGCCGCTGGGCGACGCGTGGCTGCTGCCCAAGCCCCAGGAGACGGAGGA
>CAKTMQ010000181.1 GCA_934573945.1 uncultured Oscillospiraceae bacterium
GACAGCCGCAGGAGGCCACCGCCTCCGGTGAAGCGGGCACCCCCGCCGTCAGTGCCAGATCACGCACCCGTTTGCCGCCCCGTCGGCGGCAGTCCACCGCGATCATTTTCTCCTTGGCACGGGTCATGGCCACGTAGAGGATCCGCATCTCCTCGGATCGACTCTCACGCAGCAGCCGCAGCGCCACCGCCGTCTTGCTGACGGTGTCGTAGCGGATCCGGCGCTGCACATCCACGCATTCGACGCCCAGTCCCAGCTCCGGATGCACCAGCACCGGCTCCTGGGTATCCCGCCCGTCGAAGCGCTTGCTCAGATCGCACAGGAACACGATGGGGAACTCCAATCCCTTGGAGCGGTGAATGGACATGATCTGCACACCACCGGCACTCTGCCGGGTGGAGAGATCCGGTGCACTGCCCTCTTCCAGCAGCGTGCGCAGATGGCTCACGAAATCGAATACACTCTTCTTCCCCGCCTCTGCCAACTGGCGGGCGTAGGTATAGAAGGCCGTCAGGTTGTCCTTACGCGCCTGCCCGCCGGGCATGGCACCGAACACCGCTGCACAGTGGCAGGTATTGTAGATCCGCCACAGCAGCTGATCCACCGTCTCATCCCGGGCAGCCTGCCGCAACTCCGCCAGCACGGACAGAAAGCCGCGGGTATCCTCGCTCTCGTCCAGCAACAGTGCGTCGTAGTAATCCCCGTCCCGCTGCAGCGCCCGGATGGCTGCCAGCCGATCCGGTGTGAAACCAAACAGCGGCGAACGCAGCACCGCGATCAGCGGCACATCCTGCCGGGGATTATCAACGATCTGGAGCAGTGAATACACCACCGCGATCTCCACCGTGGCAAAGAAATCGCCGCTCTCGTCCGCCGCACAGGGGATATTCTGCGCCGCCAGCGCCGCCGTAAAAGCCTTGAGACGGCTGCGGGGCGAACGCATCAGGATCACAAAATCCTCCGGCGTACAGCGGCGCATCGCGCCGTCGTCCCCCATAACAGGGTACCCCTCGTCCAGCATCCGCCGGATCCGGGCGGCGGTGAACCGCGCCTCCACCACGCCCCGGTCAAACCGCTCCTCCTCCGTGTCCGCCACGTCGATGTAGTGGTATTCCGCCGCCGCATCATCCCGGGGCGGATAGTAGGCCGCGCCGAAATACAGCTGCTCCTCTGCGCCGTAGTCCATCTCGCCCATCTGACGGGACATGATGCACCGGAACACCGCATTGCAGGCGTCCAACACAGTCTGACGGGAACGGAAATTCCGGGACAGCAGCACCTTTCGGGGCTGTCCCTCCGACGCATCCGCCGCCGGTACGTAGTCGGTATACTTGCGCAGGAAGATGGTGGGATCCGCCAGCCGGAAGCGATAAATGCTCTGCTTCACGTCGCCCACAGTGAACAGATTCTGCTCCTGCCGGGAGATGGCGGTAAAAATGCAGTTCTGCACCTCGTTGGTGTCCTGATACTCGTCCACCATGATCTCCCGATAGCGCTGAGATACCTGCCGTGCCAGCTCTGTAGGCGTTCCGTCCGCCTGCCGCAGCAGTTCGATGGCATAATGCTCCTGGTCGGAGAAATCCATGGCGTTGCGCCGCACCTTCTCCGCCTGATAGCGTCGGCTGAAGTCCGCCGTCAGCTCCATCAGTGCCAGCATGGCCGGCGCCATGACGGTCAGATCCGCCAGATGCTCCTCCTGCGAGACGGCAAAGGGAGCCGCCGCCTTTTTCATGGCATCCTTGCACTGCTCCCGCAGCGCCTTGATCCGCTCCTTCTCCGGGTGCTCGCCCCGGACGACCTTCGCCCGGGGAAAAACAGGGCACAGCCACGCCATGGACGCCCAGTCTCCGCTGGCACCGGACAGAGCCCGCAGCTGCTGGGCGATGACCCGCAGGTCATCGCCATAGGCGGCGGCCACCACGTCGTCCATAATGGACGCGGTGGCCTGCTCCAGCTTTTCCGCCCAGAACAGCGCCTTGGCGGCGATGTCCTCCATGATGACCCGGCCATAGGGGGACGCGCTCAGTGTATCCGGCTGCGTCTCCCAGTCGGCACGTACTTTCTCCAGCCACGCCAGAGGATAGGGGTGGCTCTGGAGCTTGCGGAGCAGCTCCAGCACCAGCCGTTCCAACGC
>CAKTMQ010000182.1 GCA_934573945.1 uncultured Oscillospiraceae bacterium
GTGGAAGCGAATGGCATGGCGCACACGGTTGGAGATGAAGGTCTCCTCGCGGGAGCAGTCCACCCGCACCGGACGGCCGCCCACCTGAGTGGTGCACCAGGCGCACAGCGGCTCATACAGCGCGTCCTGCTTGTTGCCGAAGCCGCCGCCGATATAAGGCTTTACCACGCGGATGTTGGCCCAGGAACGTCCCAGTGCCTGTCCCACCACGCGGCGGATGATATGGGGGATCTGGGTGGAGGATACCACCGTAATGCGTCCGTTCTCCTCATAGGCAAAGCAGCCGTGGTTCTCGATGTGACTGTGCTGCACGGTGGGGGTATCATACCACCCCTCTACCTTGATGAGTCCCGGCTCCTGAATGGCAGCCTGATAATCGCCTTTCTTCAGCTCGGTGTGCTTGAGGATATTGTGGGGGAACTTTTCGTGGAGCTGGGGGGCACCATCCTCCATGGCCTTCTGTACATCCAGCACAAAGGGCAGCTCCTCATATTCCACCTTCAGCGCCCGCACGCCCTGCATGGCGGCCACCTCGTTTTCAGCAATGACCACCGCCACGTCGTCGCCCCAATAGCGCACGTGGCGATTGAGCAGATGACGGTCAGCCACGTCCTGATGTCCCGGATCCATGGACCAGGGATGACCTGCGGTGGGGAACGTAATATCCGGTACGTCAAAGCAGGTCAGTACCTTTATTACGCCGTCGATCTTCTCTGCCGCGCTGGTGTCCACCGCCTTTACGAAGCCATGGGCGATCTCCGCGTGTTTGATGCGCACATACAGCGCCTCTTTCGGCATCAGATCCTCATAATACTTTGTCCGCCCTGTCGCCTTGTCATAGGCGTCAACACGAACCTGGCTCTTTCCAACTTCACCCATGTGATCTTCCTCCCTCAATGTTGTTACGAAACTGACATGATCGAAAAGGGAGCCATCTTCTGTCGTGATGGCAAGCATTTATCCTGCTTATCATACCACAATTCGACCGGCATGAAAAGTTCTTTCGTTATTTTATCGAAAAAATATCGTCTGTTCTATTGACACATTTTCTGTAAAATGGGTATACTAGCCTTCAGTAAACGACCTGAATACATCTGCACAAAACAGAAAGGAGTGGTAACCCTTGCAGATCGGCTGCGTTGTCATGGCTGCCGGCATGGGCTCACGGTTCGGCGGCAACAAGCTGGCACAGGAGTGGCACGGCAAAAGTCTGATCCGGCACGCGCTGGAAGCGGTACCTGCAGACCGCCTGGCCGCCGTCGTGGTGGTCACTCAGTATCCGGAAGTCGTGGAGCTTGCAAAGGAATTTCACTTTACGGTCATTGTAAATTCTGCACCTGAACGTGGGCAAAGCCATACGATTCATCTGGGCGTCAATGCACTGAGCGCTTGTGACGCGCTACTGTTTCAGGTGGCGGATCAGCCGCTGCTGCGGCGTGAAAGCGTGGCACACCTGATCAATCTCTATCGGCTGCATCCCGACCGGATCGTCGGTCTAGGGCACGGCGGACAGCGGGGCAATCCCTGCATCTTCCCTGCCCGGTTCTATCCCGAGCTGCTGCAGATCGAGGGTGATCGGGGCGGCAACACGGTTATTCGCCAGCACAAAGAGGATCTTCTGCTCTGGGAAGTGCCCGCCTGTGAACTGCGGGACATCGACACCAGAGAAGCACTCTCTCAGCTGTGACATCGTTCTTCACACCACTGTATACCATTCTTTTCGAATACAAGTTCTCCGTAAGAGCCGTGACACTGCCCGTCACGGCTCTTATTGGGTTCATAAGACGGGTTTTATGGGGATATTCGTCCCCTTTAGGTGCGTTTTCCCATGCAAAAAATGCAGTTGCATCATATGCATCATACGTTTGCACCCGGTGACCTGCGTGATCTTCCGGCCGCCGTATTACTTCTTTCTGGCATAGGGGGTATTGGCCAGCGGCAATTCGAAACGCCGCTCCCCATCCAGCCGGTAGTAAGCGTCCGCAATGGCCGGTGCCGTGGGGATGGACGTGATCTCGCCGATGCCGATGGCGCCGCCGGCCACATCCAGTCCGGGCTTTTCCACCACGATGGCTTGGATCTCCGGCGGGATCTGGTTGGCACGGAACAGTCCCAGCATACCGT
>CAKTMQ010000183.1 GCA_934573945.1 uncultured Oscillospiraceae bacterium
GCCTTCAGCTGCTGGCCAACATGATTCCGCCGGGCAGCCGTCTGGCGGATGTGGGCACGGATCACGGATACCTGCCGGTGTACCTGCTGCAAAATGGACGGATCACCGGTGCCATTGCGTCGGACATCGGCGCGGAGCCGCTGCAGCACGCCCGACAGACGGCGGCAGAGTACGCCGTGGAGGGGATCGAGTTTCGCCTGTGTCCGGGGCTTGATGCCATTGCGCCGGAGGAAGTAGACGCGGTGGTGATCGCCGGTATGGGCGGTGAGACCATCCAGTCGGTGCTGGCTGCGGCGCCGTGGACGGCGCAGGGACGGCATTTTCTGCTGCTCCAGCCGATGACGAAGGTGGAATTCCTACGGAGATGGCTGACTGACAATCATTATTACTTTACAGATGAACGGCTGGTGTGGGACAAGGAACACCTCTACCCGGTCTTTGCCGTTCGGGGTGGTACGCAGGCGCCGCTGACGGCTGTGCAGCAGTATGGCGGCGTGCTGCTGGATGGCGATCCGCTGTATGACGCCTATCTGGAGGAGCGGATCGGCAAGCTGGAGCGAGCCGTGGAAGGACTGCGCCGCTCTGCGGCAGCGGAAAATCTGGAACGGGCGGCGCAGCTGGCAGAGGTGCTGAATGCGTTGCGTGAAAAGAGAGGGAAGAGATGACGAGAGTTTCCGATATTGAGCGGTATTTATATGACTGGGCGCCTGCCGGTCTTGCTATGGACTGGGACAACGTGGGGCTTCTCGTGGGCGACGGTGCTGCGGAGGTACAGAAGGTGCTGGTGTCGCTGGACGTCACCGAGGCGGTGGCGGCGGAGGCAGTGCAGCTGGGCGCCGATTTGATCGTGGCGCATCATCCGCTGATGAACTGTGCATGGCACAAGGTGCAGCATATCACGATGGAGGACGCGCAGGGAAGACTGATCACCACGTTGCTGCGCCATGGGATCTCCGCCATCTGTATGCACACGAATCTGGACGCGGCAGACGGCGGCGTCAATGATGCACTGGCGGAAAAGCTGGGTCTGCGGGGTGTTGCAATGCTGACGGAGGAAAAAATCGGCCGTGTTGGGACGCTAAATTGTGAAAAACCCCTTGTGGAGTTCATACAAGATGTGATAAAATATTTGGGCTGTAATGGTCTGCGGTATACAGACTGCGGCAAACCGGTTCACCGGGTAGCGGTGGGCGGTGGCGCCTGCGGCGATTATATCGGCCAGGCTGTCGCGGCAGGCTGCGATACATTCGTGACGTCAGATCTCAGCTATCACCAGTTTCTGGATACAAAAGAACTGAACCTGATCGACGCGGGGCATTTTCCGACGGAGAATGTTATCTGCCCGGTGATCGCGGCGCGCCTGCGTGCGGTCTTTCCGCAGCTGACAATTGTCCAATCGACCGTGCATGATCGTGAGGTCATCCAATACTGTATAAAGGAGAAGTAAACTATGTCCGGACATTCCAAATGGCACAACATCCAAAAAACCAAGGGTGCGGCTGACGCCAAGCGCAGCGCGGCATTTACCAAGATCGCCAAGGAGATCATTGTGGCCGTCAAGCAGGGCGGCAGCGGCGACCCCGCCAACAACTCCCGTCTGGCCACCGTGGTGGCAAAGGCCAAGGCTGCCAATATGCCCAACGACAACATCAAGCGTACCATCGACAAGGCACTGGGTGCCGGCAATACCGACAACTATGAGTCCGTTACCTATGAGGGCTACGGCCCCTGTGGTGTGGCCGTCATCGTGGAGGCACTGACTGACAACCGCCAGCGTACTGCCCCCGAAGTACGTCATTACTTCGATAAGTTCGGCAAGGGCATGGGTGCTCAGGGCTGTGTCAGCTGGTCCTTTGACCGCAAGGGCGTGATCGTCATCGACAACGAGGACGAGGAACTGGACGAGGAGACCGTGATGATGGACGCGCTGGAGGCCGGTGCGGAGGACGTGGAGGCTGATGGCCCTGTGTTTGAGGTGACCACCGATCCCGACAGCTTCAACGACGTGGTCAAGGCGCTGGAGGAGAAAGGCTATCATTTTGACAGCGCTGAGATCGAGATGGTACCCCAGAACTATATCACCATGACC
>CAKTMQ010000184.1 GCA_934573945.1 uncultured Oscillospiraceae bacterium
GAGAATACCAGTCCCGTGCCCACCGGCACGCTATCGAGATGTTCGGCGCCACACAGGTGTTCCGCGCCGGCACCATCGGTACGCTGGCAGAAAAGACTGCCTTCGGCATGGTAAAGAAGTACCTGGAGGAGCGGGGCGAGACCGCCTCCAACGCAGAGATGAACCGTCTGACCCAGGGCTGTGTGGGTGTACGCCGTACCACCGGCCAGCACCCCGGCGGTCTGGTGGTGGTGCCGGACGACATGGATGTGGAGGATTTCACCGCCGTGCAGCACCCCGCCGACGACGCGGACAGCGACACCGTCACCACCCATTTTGAATACCACTGCATGGAGGACAACCTGCTGAAGCTGGATATGCTGGGACACGATGACCCCACCATGATCAAATACATGGAGGATCTCACCGGCGTCAACGCCCGGGAGATCCCGCTGGACGATCCGGACACCATGTCCATCTTCATCTCCTCCAAGGTGCTGGGCTACGAGAATGACGAGATCCTCGGCCCCACCGGCGCCGTGGCCATTCCGGAGTTCAACACCCGCTTTACCCGTCAGATGCTGGTGGACACCCAGCCCACCAACTTCAACACACTGGTGCGCCTGTCCGGATTCTCTCACGGCACCGACGTGTGGCTGGGCAATGCCCGGGAGCTGATCGTCAGCGGCACCGCCTCCGTTCTGGAGACGGTGGGCTGCCGCGACGACATCATGCTCTACCTCATCTCCATGGGGCTGGAGCCGAAGATGAGCTTCAAGATCATGGAGGCCGTCCGTAAGGGAAAGGTGAAGAAAAACGGCTTTGAGGAGGGCTGGGAGGAGGCCATGCGGGAGCATCAGGTGCCCGACTGGTACATCGGCTCTCTGGCCAAGATCGGCTATCTGTTTCCCAAAGCCCACGCCGTGGCCTATGTGATGATGGCTTTCCGCATCGCCTGGTTCAAGGTGCACCGGCCGCTGGCCTTCTACGCTACCTTCTTCTCCATCCGCGCCAAGGCTTTCGACGCGGAGTACTGCTGCGCCGGTCTGGACGCAGTGAAGCGGAAGATCCGGGAGATCGAGAACAACAAGGACGCCACCGACGTGGAGCAGAACCTGATGGTCACGCTGGAAGTCTGCTATGAGTTCTATCTGCGGGGCTTCCACTTCGAAACCATCAACATCTATGAATCGGACGCCACCCATTTCCGCATCATCGGCAACGACGCCCTGCTGCCGCCCTTTGTGTCAGTGCACGGTCTGGGCGAGGCGGCGGCGCTGGCCACCGTGGAACAGCGCAAGGGCAAGGAGTTCATCTCCATCGAGGAATTCTCCACCGCCTGCAACAAGCTCAGTAAAACCCACATCGAACAGCTCAAAGCCCTGGGTGCTTTCGCCGGTATGGCGGAAACCAGCCAGGTGAGTCTGTTCTGATCCGTAAAAAAATCCCCCGGCCTGGCCGGGGGGTGAGACTGTCGAAAAAACTACCATTTTTCCGACAAAAGGCTTACAGTCTGCTGCGCGCATAATTTGTTTGCCGTAGGCGAACAAATTCCACACTTTCAGCCTGCTGGCGGCAGACTCTGCACGACTTATTACACGCATAAAAATATCCCCCAGCCACAGGCCGGGGGATATTTTTTCAAGTTGTAAAAAGCTATGCTTTTTTATAAAGAAAATTTCGCTCAGACCCGCATTCATTTGCCCACAAAGTGGACAAATGAACACATTCTTCGCGCAATGTGTTTTTTGCCACGTACACGCCGCGACAAAAACAATTCAACAGGTTCTCCGCCATGGCGGGCGGCGAATGCTGCGCAGCTTGTTAAAAATCTGTTTACACCATGCGGCAGGCTTCGCACTCCTCACAGTCAGGGAACTGGCTGTGGTCATAGGCGATGCCGTTGCGGTCATAATAGTTCTTGACAGCGGAGCGGATAGACTCCTCCGCCAGCACGGAGCAGTGCAGCTTGTGCGCAGGCAGACCGCCCAGCGCC
>CAKTMQ010000185.1 GCA_934573945.1 uncultured Oscillospiraceae bacterium
TCCACCTTTTCCCGCAGGCGCTTGATGTGCACGTCCACGGTGCGGCTGTCGCCGAAGTAGTCGAAGCCCCACACCTCGTCCAGCAGTTGATTGCGGGTGTACACCCGGTTGGGGGTCACCGCCAGGTGGTACAGCAGCTCCAGCTCTTTGGGCGGGGTGTCCACCTTCTTGCCGTCCACCAGCAGCTCATAGCTGTCCAGATCGATGACCAGCTTGTCAAACACCAGCCGCTTGCGGGTGTCGTCGGGGATCTCGCTGCGGCGCAGCACGGCGTTGATGCGGGCCATCAGCTCCTTCATCTCGAAGGGCTTTACCAGATAGTCGTCGGCGCCCATCTCAAGGCCGGTGATCCGGTCGGTGACGTCGCCCTTGGCGGTCAGCATGATGATGGGGGTCTTGCCCTTTTCCCGGATGTGGGCGCACACGGCCCAGCCGTCCATCACCGGCAGCATGATGTCCAGCAGCACCATGTCCGGGGCCTTGGCGTCGTATTCCTCCACGGCCTTGCCGCCGTCGTAGGCAATGCGCACCTCGAAGCCCTCTTTTTCCAGGTACATGCGAATGAGGTCGGAAATATTGTGGTCGTCCTCCACCACAAGGATGTTGCGTGCCATATACATAGCCTCCCAATGTATCTTTATCTATTGTCATTATATCGAAGCTGTGGGACGTTTCCTGAACTTTCTGTAAACATGCGCAGGAAGTACCATCGATTGACAAGGGTTCCCTTGTCAATCGATGGTACTAGTATAGCACATTTTTCAGCCGTTGTACAGTCCGATCGTCACGCCGGTGTAGTACCATTGCAGGATCTCCTGCCAGGTCTTACCCTCCTTGGCCAGCTCGTTGGCGCCGTACTGGCTCATGCCCACGCCGTGGCCGTAGCCGGTGACCCGGAAGGTGACGCTGTCGCCGGACGCCTCCACCGTGAAGGCGGTGCTGCGCAGACCGTACAGGCTGCGCAGCTCCTTGCCGGTGACGGACACGCCGCCCACCGTGGCGGAGGCTACCCGCCCCGTGTCCGTCAGCAGCACGTCGCGGATCCAGCCGCCCGTGTCGCCGGACAGCTTTGCCTCCGGGTGGGCGGCCAGAAAGGCGGTGCGGAAGCTCTCGGCGGTGAAGGTGTTGACACTGTAATAGTTGGGGACGCTGTCGGGGGATTCCGGGCTTTTCACGCTGACCAGATACGGCAGCTCCGCCGCCCACACATCACCGCTGGCGGCGGTGGCTCCGGCGGAGGAGGAGTGGAACACCGCCATGATGGGCGCGCCGTCGTACAGCACCACCTGGCCGTCGGTGTCCGCCACCGCCTGCTGCACCTTGGCCTCGTATTGGTCGAACTTGCCGCCCCATTTGGCTCTGGCGTCCGCTTCGCTGAGCCATGCCGTGCAGCAACCGGGATCGGTGCACACGTCGGCGTCGGGATGGCTGTCCTTGGGGGCGGACGCCATACGGTAGTAGAGATAGGTGCGCTCCGCCGCTGCCTGGGCCTTCAGGGCTTCCTCTTCAAAGGTGGCGGGCATCTCGCCCCGCACCACGCCAGGCAGGTACTCCGCCGCCGTCAGAGTCTGCACGGCGCTGCCGTCCCACAGGCGCACCGTGTGGGCGGCGTCGGAGCCCGCGCCGCGCACCGGGTTGGGCTGCTCCGTCTGCAGGGGCTGGGGAGCTGCGTCTGTTTCCGGGGTGTTTTCCTCCGCCCGCAGCCAGGGCGGCAGAAACAGCAGCATCAGTAAAACGATGGCCGCGGCAATGATCTGTCGCATGGGTCACACTTCCTTTCCTCCTGTCAGTGTAGGGAGGAAAGCCTGCGAAAACAGGGGAAAGGGCAGTTGTAACAAAGGTCGGGGAAATATTTAATACTTTTGTAATGATTCCTTACGATGATTTTTAACAACCGTCGGGTATCTTAATACTTGCAAGAGACAAAAAACTTTTTTCATCAATCTTC
>CAKTMQ010000186.1 GCA_934573945.1 uncultured Oscillospiraceae bacterium
GAGTCCATCCGCCGCAAGACGGTGCTGGGCGGCCCCGCCATGCCGGACAAGCTGCGGGAGTGCAACGAGAACAACCCGGAGCTGACAGAGCTGTATATCGTGGAGGGCGACTCCGCAGGCGGCTCCGCTACGCAGGGACGTGACAGCCGGTTCCAGGCCATCCTGCCGCTGTGGGGCAAGATGCTGAACGTGGAAAAAGCCCGGGCGGACAAGGTATATGGCAACGATAAGCTCCAGCCGGTGATCGTAGCGCTGGGTACCGGTATCGGCGAGGAGTTCGACATCAACCGCCTGCGGTATCACAAGATCATCATTATGGCCGATGCCGATGTGGACGGCGCCCATATCCGTACCTTGCTGCTGACGTTTTTCTTCCGGTTCATGCGTCCCCTGATCGAGCAGGGCTACGTGTATTCCGCCGTGCCGCCTCTGTTCAAGCTTAGCCGCGGCAAGCAGCAGAACGTGGCCTATTCCGAGGAAGAACGGGATCGGATCTCCGCCGAGATGCGGGGCGGCAACCCCAACGTGAAGATCGACATCAGCCGGTTCAAGGGTCTGGGCGAGATGAACCCCCACGAGCTGTGGGAAACCACCATGGATCCCGCCACCCGTACCCTGCGGCGCATTACGCTGGACGACGCCGTGCAGGCCGACGCCACCTTTACCGTGCTGATGGGCGAGAAGGTGGAGCCGCGCAAGGAGTTCATCGAGCGCAACGCCAAATACGCCGTGAATCTGGACTATTAAAATATAGCCTGCCTCGCAGAGGGAGGCTTCGAGACAATGCAAATCCTTTGATAAGGAGATCAAGATATGAGCAAAAAACCCCAATACGATCCCGAGGAGATCCGGTTTCCCGACCAGCACATCGTCAATTCTCCGCTGGTGCCGGAGATGGAACGCTCCTATATCGAATACGCCATGTCCGTTATCAAGGGACGTGCGCTGCCCGATGTGCGGGACGGTCTGAAGCCGGTGCACCGCCGCATCCTCTACGCCATGTACGAGGATAATCTGACCAGCGACAAGCCCTTCAAGAAGTCCGCCACCTGCGTGGGCGACGTGCTGGGTCGGTATCACCCCCACGGCGACGCCTCCGTGTACGACGCGCTGGTACGTCTGGCGCAGGATTTCTCCATGCGCTATATGCTGGTGGACGGCCACGGCAACTTCGGCTCCGTGGATGGCGACCCCCCTGCCGCCTACCGTTATACCGAGGCGCGCTTGAGCAAGATCTCCAACGAGATGCTCCGGGACATCGAAAAGGACACCGTGGACTGGGATCCCAACTTCGACGAGAGCCGCAAGGAGCCCCGCGTCCTGCCCTCCCGCTTCCCCAACCTGCTGGTCAACGGTTCCTCCGGCATTGCCGTGGGCATGGCCACCAACATCCCGCCCCACAACCTGCGTGAGGTGATCGGCGCCTGCATCTGCGTGCTGGAGGATCCCGACGCGTCCCTCAGCGACCTGATGGAGTACATCAAGGGACCTGACTTCCCCACCAAGGGCATCATCATGGGGCGCAGCGGCATCCGCGCCGCTTACGCCACCGGCCGGGGACGGCTGATGCTCCGTGCCCGCCACGAGTTTGAGGAGTTCGGCGGCGGCCGTACCCGCATCGTGGTGACGGAGCTGCCCTATCAGGTGAACAAACGGATGCTGATCAAGGCCATGGCCGATCAGGTGGAGGACAAGCGCATCGACGGCATCTCCGCTATCCGGGACGAATCCGACCGCAACGGTATGCGTCTGGTCATCGAGCTGAAGCGGGACGCCAACCCCCAGGTGGTGCTCAACCGCCTCTTTGCCCAAACCCAGCTGCAGACCACCTTTGCCATCAATATGCTGGCGCTGGTGCAGGATCAGTCCCAGCCTAAGATCCTGTCCCTGCGGCATATCATCGACGAGTATCTGGCCTTCCAGGAGGAGATCA
>CAKTMQ010000187.1 GCA_934573945.1 uncultured Oscillospiraceae bacterium
TTTGTGCCGAACAGTTCGCTTCCGTCATTGATAATTCCGTCCCCGTTTTTATCCAGTGCCAGATATCCGCTTCCGGAACCAAGCCCTGCTACCTCATCCGGAGTGCCATCCCCATCAATGTCAAAAAACATGGTCTGGTCCGTGAGTTCTGCCGCATCTGTGTCCAGATTGATGACAAGAGGGTCACAGAAGGTAAAGCTTGCCAAATCCAGTTGTTCCCGATATCTTTCCTCGAAGCTGCGGCTCATCCCCACATTGATATTAAAATTGATTTCCCTGCCATCGCCTGTGCGTACCGTTCCCACCGTGGAAAAGGATGTGGATTCCTTTTCCTGATAATAGCTTTCCTGTACATACTCTAACCGCTTGTATCTCGCTGTGGGGCTGTTCACCAGCCATATCAGGTTTCCCTCTCCCTGACTTTTATTCAACGTCCCAGTTGTACCGGTCTGATTTTCCGTCCGGGTGTTGTCCGTCTGGGTGCTGTCTGCCTGGGTACTCCCCTGGCTGCTCTCCGTTCCACTGCTTTCTCCCAGAGCAGCATCCAGCCAGTTTCTTCTGCTTTGTCTGCTTCCAAAAAACAGTTCATAAATATATCGGATGGTCTGGTTTCTGATTTCCTCATAGGTCTGGCTGGCACTGCTGCGCAGGGAAACAGAGGAAATTTTTGTCTGAAAACGGCTCTGCCAGTCCCTGAGGCTCATCCCCGTATTTTCCTTTGTCCCTGTTGTCTGCTCCTGCCCTTCTTCCCCGGAAGCCTTTGTATCCCCTCCTGTGGCGGTCAGATTTCCTCCCTGAAGGGAGCCTGCTGTTACTTCTGTAATCATAAATCTTCTCATGGTAACAGAACTGCTTTCATACTTTCTGGAAGCATTCATCGCTACTGATGCAGATTCTATTCTCAAATTGTTCTCTCCTTTTTCAAAGAACCCATTTCGCCCTTCCGCTGTTATCCACCGTCCCTGTTGCAATCCCAGCTTCCCCGTCGAAACTTTTTTCGGCTTCCCTCCTGTCTGCCCGAAAAAAAATGGTATCAGCGAAGAAAAATCCCTCTTTCTTCTGCTCATACCATCCGTGGTCTTCTTTATCATACTTGTAAGCGGTTTGGCCTGACCGCTCCCTGTACCTATTATATCGACCTTTTGCCTTTATTCTTTAGTTTTCTGCACTTTTTAATCGTTTTTCTCTTCTGCTTCCTCTGCCGTCTGTGTCGCCGGAGCAGGTCTTAAAACCTGTCCTCCGGCATTTTTTGCAGCTGCCTGTCTTGCCTGGGCAATCCGCATTGCCATAATATTTGCCACCATTTCCCGGGGAACCACCAGATTAGCCCCCACCGGATTGATTACAAAGCCAAGTGCCGGGCTGACATTCCCGTTGGAATCCCGGCGCAGAAGCATTGCCGCATAGTCATCAAATTTCAGGGCAAAAAAGTGCTGCTTCTGTCCTACCTTTTCCTGCCATGCCTCATATTCGGAAGCATCTGTAAATGCCATAAAGAACTTCTTTCCGTCCGGGGCTGACAGCATGGGAAACTGTACCTTCGTTCCCGGCTCTGCCCTCAGCTTGCCATCCGATCCTTCTACAGGCTGAGGCTCCATCAGAACCGGCGCCATCATATTTGCCTGAATCAGCTCATCCACAAACATTTTTCTGTGTTCCGGCGTATCCTCTGCCTTTACCAATTCGATACATCCTACCAACATAGGATTTGATACTGTTTTATTAAATTCCATACTAATCTCCATTCCGCAGGCATTCCTTTGCCGAAGGAATCGCGAACTGAATTTCAGATTCAGTTCTGCGATAATGGCTACTTTGTGACGCCTGCGGCACAATATAGCCAAAGTCATATAAATATGACTTGTGAAAAATATGCTATCAGGCAT
>CAKTMQ010000188.1 GCA_934573945.1 uncultured Oscillospiraceae bacterium
CAGACAAGAAAAGACCCGCAGAGAATACTTGCCGTATTGTCAAGGGGCTTGACGCAGTATGGGCGCATTTCTGTCCGTCAAAACCGTGTCTGCCCTTGTCAATCGATGGTATATGATACTGAAGTATAGCAAGCCTGCACTGTGCTGTCAAATGCTATTCCCGCAGATTCTGGCGAACAAAGGCCAGAAACTGTCGGGCGGCAGGGGAGAGGGTCTCCACCGGCGGGGTAGCGATGCCGATCTCCACATACTGGGGCGGATCCAGCGGGCGAAAAACCACATCCCCCTTCTCCATGGTCTCCGCGATAAGGGCGTTGACCATGGCGATGCCCAGCCCGGCCTCCGCCATGGCCATGGCAGAGAACTCATCCTCTACGCAGGCAAAGCGGTTCCTGGGCAGGATGTTGTTGGCCGCCAGACACCGGGAGTTGTCCGTCTCCCGACCGGAGTAGAGCTCGATATAGCTCTCCGTCTCCAGCAGGTGCAGCGGGATAGCGGGGAGGTAGGCCAGCGGATGACGGGGCGAGAGCATCACCACCATCTGGTCACGCCGCAGGGGAAACCACTCGTGGCTGCCGTCACGGCGGCTGATGACACACAGATCCGCCCGGTGCTCCCGCAGCGTCTCCGTCAGCGCCGTGCTGGTGCTCTCCAGTGTCTGGAACATGATACCGGGGTGCTTCTCCCGGAACCGGGCGATCAGCTGTGCCAGCTTGCGGGCATAGAACCGATAGTTGCCGCCCACGGTGACGCTGCCCTGTTCCAGCCCCCGCACAGAGGCAGCCGCCTGCCGGCAGCACTCCGCCTGATAGACCATCTGCCGCATGGCGGGCAGCAGTGTTTCACATTCCGTCGAGGGTACCACGCCGCTGCGGCTGCGGTACAGCAGCGGAAAGCCCACTTCCTCCTCCAGCGCCGCGATCATGCGGCTGATACCGGAGGGTGTATAGCCCAGCTTCTCCGCAGCCCGCCCCAGTGCACCTGTCTCCAGTGCTTCCAGCAGTGCCGCGCATTTCTCTGTATCCATGCCTCTGCTCCTTTATTGCAGTTTTGTCAACAATAGCGTGATATACTATCGCTTTACACAATTATAATCCGGTGCTAAGATGGTGTCAACCTGAGAGTTGACGAAAAAACAACTGCATTCGCGCTGCCGCACTGTCCACGGGAACAGGCGCTGTATCGCGGGGCGTATTGATTGAGAGGGAAGTCCTATGAGTCGAAAAAATGCCGAGATCCTGTTGGGCAGCGTGATCTTTGCCAGAAGCACCTCGCTGCTGTTTGCCAAAATCGGTCTGGCCAGCATCAGCCCGCTGAACCTGCTGGCGGTGCGGTTTTGCCTGGCCTTTCTGGTGCTGTCGGTGATCTTCTGGAAGAAGCTGCGGCAGACCACCAAAACGGATGTGCTCCACGGTCTGATCGTGGGCACCGCGTTTTTCTCCGTAATGGTGTTTGAGACCTTCGGTCTGCGGATGACCAGCGCCTCCACCACCTCGTTTCTGGAGAACACCGCCATCGTCATCGTACCGCTGTTTGAGGCCATCCTCCACCGCAAGGCGCCGGATCGCAAGGCGCTGCTGTGCGCCGGCGTGACGCTGCTGGGCGTGGGCTTCCTGACACTGCGGGGCGGTCTTGCGGGCTTCGGCTCCGGCGAAGCGCTGTGCATGACGGCGGCCTGCTGCTACGCCACAGCTATTATTCTGACGGGAAAATTCTCCCACACCGGCGACCCCATTCTAATGGGGATCTTCCAGATCGGCTTTATGGGACTGTATGCCACAGTGGGCTCCTTCCTGTTCGAGACGCCCCGGCTGCCCCAGAGCGGCACCGAGTGGGGCGTGATCCTGGGA
>CAKTMQ010000189.1 GCA_934573945.1 uncultured Oscillospiraceae bacterium
CCGGCGACCACCGCACCTGTCTGGAGCGTCCCGAGCAGGTCATCAAGGGCGCGACCCTGCTGGCCAAGTGCTTCGGCCTGGACAAGGTCTATATCGGTATCGAGGCCAACAAGCAGAACGCGGCGGACGTGCTCAACGAGAAGATCCGCGAGCTGAACGCCCCCGTGGTGGTGGAAGTGCTCCACACCCGTTATCCCCAGGGCGCTGAAAAGCAGTTGGTTCAGGCCATCTCCGGCCGTCAGGTTCCCAGCGGCAAGCTGCCTGCCGATGCGGGCTGCTGCATCTTCAACCTGAACACCACCTGCGCCATCTATCGCGCTGTCTATGAGGGTATGCCCGTGGTCAGCAAGATCGTCACCGTGTCCGGCTCCGGCGTTATCGAGCCCAAGAACATTGAGTGTCCCATCGGCACCCCCATCTCCAAGCTGTTTGACGCCTGCGGCGGCCTGAAGGACGAGACCTACAAGCTGATCATGGGCGGCCCGATGATGGGTCTTGCCCAGTACAGTGTGGACGTCTCCGTCGGTAAGGGCACCGGTGCCATGCTGGCCTTTGCCGGTGAGGAGGAGAAGTATGAGGAGAGCCCCCAGTGCATTCGCTGCGGCAAGTGCGTGGGCGTCTGCCCCATCCGTCTGGAGCCTGTGTTCATGTACAAGTACCTGATGAAGGGCGACGTGGACACCTGGCAGAACACGCTGCACGGTATGGACTGCATCGAGTGCGGCGCCTGCACCTACACCTGTCCTGCCCGCCTGCCCCTGACCCATGCGTTCCGCCTGGGCAAGCAGCAGGTCAACAACGCGAGAATGGCCGCCAAGGCCAAAGCGGAGGCCGAGGCAAAGGCCGCCGCTGAAAAGAAGGAGGCGTAAACCATGACTGATTACAAGAATCTGAAGCTGATCGCGTCCTCCTCTCCCCATATCCGTTCCAATGAGAACACCCGCTCCATCATGCTGGACGTGATCATCGCCATGCTGCCCGCGCTGTTCTGGGCGGTGTACAACTTCGGTTTCAAGGCGCTGCTGACCACGGTGATCTCCGTGGTGGCCTGCCTGTTCTGGGAGTGGCTGTACCGCAAGCTCCTGAAGAAGCCCCAGTCCATCGGCGACCTGTCCGCTGTTGTCACCGGTATGCTGCTGGCCTTTGTGTGCCCGCCGTCCCTGCCCTGGTGGGCGAATGTGATCGGCGCGTTCTTCTCCATCGTTGTGGTCAAGCAGCTCTACGGCGGCATCGGCTGCAACTTCCTCAACCCCGCGCTGGCAGGCCGTGCCATTCTGCTGGCCAGCTATGCCACCGCCATGACCACCTGGACACTGCCCGCCAGCAAGATCGACACCGTGGCCTCCTCTGCCACCCCGCTGGCCATCATGAAGGAGGGCACCGTTGAGAAGTTCACCGAGCTGACCACCAATTATTCCGTGGCAGATATGTTCATCGGTCGTGTGGGCGGCTCTCTGGGCGAGGTCTCCGCGCTGGCGCTGCTGCTGGGCGGCGCATGGCTGCTGATCCGCAAGGTCATCAGCTGGCACACCCCCGTGGCCTTCATCGGCACCGTGGCCATCATCACCCTGATCTCCGCTCCCGCCGGTATCGACAATGTCCAGTATATGCTGTACAACGTCTTCGGCGGCGGTCTGATGCTGGGTGCCATCTTCATGGCTACCGACTATGCCACCTCCCCGGTCACCAAGCCGGGTCAGCTGATCTTCGGCATCGGCTGCGGTCTGATCACCTGCTTCATCCGCCGCTTCGGTTCCTATCCCGAGGGCGTGTGCTACTCCATCCTGATCATGAACTGCACCACCTG
>CAKTMQ010000190.1 GCA_934573945.1 uncultured Oscillospiraceae bacterium
ATCCATGAAGTGGAGCGGCCCAACAGCCAGTCCAAAAAGGAAAACTCCATTTACCGGGAGTACATCATGACCAACTACGACCCCCGCCGCTTTGCGCCGCAGATCTCCTTCTTCAGCGAATATGGTAGCGGGGACAAAACCTGCAAGCTGATCCACATCCCGGAGAAACCACGAAAAATATAGGAGGAAATTTTACTATGAACAGCGAAATGAAATTTGAAAAGAACGGTCTGCTCATCCTCAACAGTGCGCTGGAGGAACTGGGCTTGGCTGGCATCTCCCTGTCTGCGTGGCTGGGACAGGATCACATCCTGCTCATGCCGCAGGAAATGACAGCACTGCAGCTGCTGCACGCACTGGAGGGCTTATCTCGGGCTTCCGTGGAGCTGCTGGGTGTGCTGCAGGCGGCGTGCAGGAGGCCCTGCGCAGCCGACTGTGAAAGGAACATGGAGGATATGGCACAGGTGCCGGAGAACATTCAACCCCTGCTTATGCTGAGTGGGTGCTGTCCGTCCGCACTGGCACAGCTTTTGGAGGAAGGAGACATTGTCTATGCTGCCGAGTGAGACGATGTACCCCTACACGGCCAAGGTGGCTCGGGAGCGGGGCGAATTGGAGCTGTGGCGTGCCAACTTCCGCACCAACTGTGCCTGTGCCGGGGCCATAGAACTGGCCATCCGCAGGGGTTTTGACGGGATGCATCTGGGCGCCGACTGCGTCAAAAGCGTTATTGACCAGTACGGCTACAAGCGGGTGGGCTTTGTGCTGGCCAACACTTTGCAGGAGCAGTCCTATGATGGCCGCTACCATGAGACCAATAAGCAGTGGAGCCGCTCCATCTTCGTTCCCGAAGATGGAGGACACCGGCATACCTTCCTCATAAACAGCCACCCCGCCGTGCTGGACGGATTCGTCAGCGAATACCGGGCAGAGCTGGCAAAGCTGCACCTGTTCGGCGCAGAACACTGTGAACCCAATTCCGGAGAGCAGGATTTTACCGGCAGGGTGCTGATCCTGTCGCCGGATACACTGCGGGAATCCTACTGGCAGCCGGAGAATCAGCTGTGGCTGGCCCTGAGCGGCTTTGGCTGTCGGCCTCACGCCCGTGGACGCTCGGTACTCTGCATCTGTTTGGGAGACGGCGAGACCACGAGATGGAACCGCTCCGAGTTCGCAGGCATTATCCGTGGCGAGTGCATCCCCGACTGGGCAGCGGAAAAATTGGCCGAGCTGCAGCACGGCATGAATGAAATGACACTGTAAGGAGGACGCAAAATGAGAACTGCAAAGCGTATCATGCTCATTCTGAGTATCACGGCGCTGCTGTGCTGCCTGCTGTCTGTGGCGGCTTTTGCCGCAGGCAGCGGCGATGTGGCGGGCGCAGTGGAGAGCACCTGGACGGCAGCGTCCGGGCAAATCAAGTCGGTGGTCAACAAGGTGGTTTTTCCCGCCATCGACATGATTCTGGCTATTTTCTTCTTCGTGAAGCTGGGGACGGCGTATTTTGACTATCGAAAAACAGGGCAATTTGAATGGACGGCTCCGGCCATTCTGTTTGCATGCCTTGTGTTCACGCTGACGGCGCCGCTGTATATTTGGAGTATTATCGGGGTATGATGGAGCTCTTTGCTGGTGCGGGAGTATTCCTTGTGTGGGAAAAAAGTTTTTACCTAATTTAAGTAAAAACTATTGATTATGCGGAGGTTTTTGGCTATACTAATAGCAAGGAGGCGATACCATGATCGTTAGACCCTACTATTTAGATATACTGAA
>CAKTMQ010000191.1 GCA_934573945.1 uncultured Oscillospiraceae bacterium
TCCCCAAATCATCATAGGCAATTACACTGGAGGCTGTAATAGACTTTGATAACAGGGCACCCGCTCCGCCAACCGCTGCAAAATAGACTGCACCATTCCGAACCATTGCGTCTTTCACCGCCTGGCTTCTCTTTCCTTTTCCTATCATGCCTCTCAACCCCAAATCCAGAAGTTCAGGCACATACTTGTCCATTCTGCTTGCAGTAGTCGGTCCCGCCGAGCCAATAGGCCTTCCCTCTCTTGCCGGGGACGGTCCCATATAATAGATAACATTCCCTTCCAGTTCTATCGGTAATGCTTCTCCTCTCTCCAATGTTTCCTGCATTCTCTTATGTGCAGCATCTCTGGCAGTATAGATAATCCCCGTCAGATAAACATAATCTCCTGCCCTCAGGGACATGGCATCTTCTTTACTTAAGGGAACTTTCACATGCATTTCCATATTTATACTCATTTCTGCGCACGTTCTCCACCGCCTGACGAGTTTGTGCCAAGTGCGCGCAGGCACAACTCGCTTGATTGAAAAAATCCGTTTTTCAACCTTCACTTCTGTCCAACTTCCACATTAATATGAAACATTCTCATCCTTATAATACCCGTACCGCATGTCGATTCACATGGCAGCATATATTCACTGCCACCGGAAGCCCTGCAATGTGGGTAGGATAGGTATTGATATTCACCGCCAGTGCAGTCGTAGTTCCTCCCAGCCCCCCCGGGCCTATACCGGAATGGTTAATCTTTTCCAACAGTTCCTCTTCCAGTTCTTTTACATATGAAATTTCCGAATGTTGGTCTACCGGCCGCAGTAATGCTTTTTTAGCCATCATTGCACATTTTTCAAAAGTGCCGCCAATTCCAACTCCTACTACCATAGGCGGACACGCATTCGGCCCCGCTTCTGTCACCGCTGTTATAATCGCTTTTTTCACACCTTCCAGACCGTCCGCCGGCTTAAGCATAAACACCCTGCTCATATTTTCGCTGCCAAATCCCGTTGGTGCAACTGTTATTTTCACCTGCTCTCCCGGTACAATTTCATAATGAATCACCGCCGGCGTATTGTCCTTCGTATTTTCTCTGTAAATAGGGTCCCCTACTACAGATTTCCTTAAAAAACCCTCCGTATATCCCCGGCGCACACCTTCATTTACTGCTTCTTCCAGACTTCCGCCTGTTAAATGCACTTCCTGCCCTACTTCCAGAAAAACAACCGCCATTCCTGTATCCTGACAAATGGGAATCATATCCTCCCCGGCAATTTTCAGGTTTTCCTGAAGCTGTTCCAGCACCTGTTTTCCCAGTGGCGCTTTTTCCGTTTCCACCGCTGTCTTTAAAGCATTTTTCATATCGCCTGTCAGATAATAGTTTGCTTCAATACACATTTCCTTTATATTGTCCGTAATGTCTGATACATTTAACGTTCTCATTTTACTTTTATCCCCGTTCTTAGGCTATTGTTTTTATCTGTTCCCTTTTATTCACCGACAATTGTTTTCCTGATTTCTTCCAGTTATTCACCGGAAGGATAGCCCGGTACCCAGCCAATTTTCTGTCCGTCATTTTCATATCTGGGAATCAGATGTAAATGGAAATGATGAACAGTCTGTCCTGCTGCTTCTCCATTATTCTGAACCAGATTTAAACCATCGCACCGCAGGCTGTCCTTCATCCGTCCGGCCATCTTCTTGGCAAGAGCCATTACATCCTTCGCTGTTTCCTCCGGAAGTTCAAACAAATCTGCTGCATGCTCCTTGGG
>CAKTMQ010000192.1 GCA_934573945.1 uncultured Oscillospiraceae bacterium
CTGATGATCGCCTTCGGCATCGACCAGGTGCAGGCGGAGTATGTGGCGGAGATCAAGCTGCGCAACATCAACAAGGAATATATCCTCAAGCGGGTGGCGGAGACGGAAGCCCTCACCGGCGAGATCACCGATCTGGAGGATACGCTGGCCAAGCCCGCCCGCGTCCGCCGGATCATCATCGACGAGCTGACCGAGGTGCGGAAAAAGTACGCCATTCCCCGGCATACGGAGATCGTCTACGGCCACGAGCTGCCGGAGGAGCCTGAGGAGGAGCCGGTGGACGACTATCCGGTGCACCTGTTTCTGTCCCGGGAGGGCTATTTCAAGAAGATTACGCCCCAGTCCCTGCGGATGTCCGGTGAGCAGAAGTTCAAGGAGGGGGACGGCCTGCGCCAGCAGTTTGCCGCCACCAATGCCGCGGAGCTGCTGTTCTTTACCGACCGGCAGCAGGTCTATAAGATCCGTGCCAGCGAGTTCGGCGAGACGAAAGCCTCGTCACTGGGCGATTACCTCAATGCCAAGCTGGGCATGGACGAGGGCGAGAACGTGATCTATCTGGCGCTGTCCGGCGATTACAGCGGTTTTATGATGTTCTTCTTTGAAAACGGCAAGGTGGCCAAGGTGCCCATGAGCGCCTATGCCACCACCTCCAACCGCCGCCGCCTGACTGGTGCTTACAGCGACAAGGCGCCGCTGACGGCTATGCTGGCGCTGCGGGAGGACACGGAGCTGGCGCTGTATACCAATGAGCCGCGGTGTCTGCTGATGCACACGGCGTCCCTGACGCCCAAAACCACCCGCAGTACCCAGGGCGTGGCGGTGATGACCATCAAGCCCAAGTATCATCTGGAGCGGGTAGTGCCCGCGGCGGAGACGGGGATCACCAACCCCGCCCGCTACCGTACCCGCACCTTGCCTGCCGCCGGCGCGCTGCTCAAGGCAGAGGACAGCGACGACAAGCAGTTGGCGCTGCTGTAACACGGCGTCGGCAAACGTGGATCTGATCGTTCTTTTGCAAAGGAGGAACCGCCATGAAAAAACGACTGACAGCCCTTGCCCTGCTGGGCGTGCTGCTGCTCTCCGCCGCAGGCTGCTCCCTGCTGGAGCGGGGCTACGGCACGGTGGAGCCCCACAGCTCCTCCTACTATGAGAGCGAGGCACAGGACGTGCTGCGTGCGGAGAACTATCAGGATCTGGTCAACGACCTGCTGGTGCTGATCAGCGGCGCCGCGCCGGAGGGTACCATCTGGCTCTATCCCAGCAGTGAGGAGCTGGATCCGGAGCAGGCGGTGGAGAACGCCTGTCAGGAGGTACAGCGGGAGACACCCATGGGCGCCTACGCGGTGGAATTCATCACCTATGCCGTCTCACAGGACGACCGCTCCTACAGTGAGATCAAGCTGGAGATCGGCTATCGCCGCACGGAAGCGCAGATCCGGGGCATCGTTCATACCACCAGTGTTTCGGCGCTCCACTCTTTGCTGACGGCCGCCGCCGAGCGGGACGCAGTGGAACTGGTGGTGCAGATCGGCTATTTCCAGGAGCAGGCGGAGGAGGTACAGACCATTGTCGCCCAGGTGCAGGAGGAGCAGGGCGTTGATCCGGAGCAGCCGTGGCAGGTGGTCTTTTATCCCAACGAGATCTCCGCCGGGATCATTGAGATATTGATGAAAAATTAAAAAGGATATCTAAGATTTGATGTGGGATTGGGGGAAGGAAGCGTGGTCGTTCCATAAGTGAATGATTGTGTTT
>CAKTMQ010000193.1 GCA_934573945.1 uncultured Oscillospiraceae bacterium
ATGTTTGGAGCTATGTCCCCAGCAGGCTGACCGCGGCGGAGGCAACGAGCATCTGCGGACCGAGGCCGAACGATACCGCGACCGAGGCTGTTGCTTCGCAGGCAGCCCTCGCCGAAGAATCAAGCGGCACGGTTGACAATCCTATCAGATGGGTTCAGCCGATGCAGATTCATAAGGGGAATTACTATAGCGACGGCGGCGCGCTCTACCTCTGCACTAAAGGGAGCCGGAAGCCGCTCGCGTTCGACCTCGCCGATCTGGTGGGACTCTATGTAACGGAGGTAAGTTAATGAGAATCATCGACAATGCCGTGGCTCGCGCACTTGATATCGCGGCGGACGACAGCCACGGCTACGATCAGTCAAGCCGCTGGGGGCCTGACTACGATTGCAGCAGCCTTGTAATAGACTGCTTCAAGAGAGCGGGTCTGCCCCTCAGCTGCACATATACGGGCAACATGCGCGGGGACATGCTGCGGCACGGCTTCGAGGACGTGACGGGCAGCGTCGACCTCGCGACCGGCGCGGGGCTTGAGCGCGGGGACGTGCTCTTGAACCATGTCCATCACACCGCCCTGTATATAGGAGACGGACAGCTCGTGCAGGCGAGCATCAACGAGTACGGCACTGTGACCGGCGGACAGACCGGCGACCAGACCGGGCGCGAGATATACACGCGCGGGTACTATAACTATCCGTGGGACTGCGTACTCAGATACTCAGGGGCAGAGAGCGCGGACGATCCAGAGAGCACGCCGGCCGCCGCGTACTGGCCGCCCCGGCTGCTCCAGTACACGCCGGGGCTCCGGCTCATGGTCGGCCCGGACGTGCGCGCGGTTCAGGCGCTGCTCCTCTGCCGCGGTTATAACCTAGACGTCGACGGCGAGTACGGCCCCGCGACTGCCGCGGCGGTCGGGCGCTTCCAGACGGCCTCCAAGCTTGACACGGACAGTGAGTGCGGCCCCCGGACATGGGCGGCGCTGCTGACACTTCCGGGAGGTGATGCGGCATGAGATAGGATCATCAGGCAGCTCAACCAAGAACGGAGGACATCTACAATGTCAGAAGCAATAGTTTGCGCCATCATCGCCGGGATCGTTTCAGTCCTCGGCACCTGGCTCGCGAATCGCAGGAGTCAGGCCGTCTTTCAGGCGGTCATTGAAACAAAATTCGAAGAACTCAGCAAGCATGTTGAGAAGCATAACCAGGTCATCGACAGAACCTATGCGCTGGAGACTCAAACTGCCCTCATGGACGAGCAGATCAGAGTCGCCAACCACCGCATAGCCGATCTGGAAGCTTTTCACAAACCGTAAATGTGCCCTATTAGGGCGCAAATCGAAAGGAGATAAAACATGGAAATAGTAGGCATAGCGAGCGTGGCGGCGATCACCGTCATCGCGTATCTTATCGGCGAGGTAGTCAAGGCAACCGGCCTTGACAACAAATGGATCCCCGTCATCTGCGGGGTCTGCGGCGGCGCGCTGGGAGTCGTAGGCATGATGATCATGCCGGAGTTCCCGGCGACGGACTACATAACCGCCGTCGCCGTCGGCATCGTGTCCGGCCTCG
>CAKTMQ010000194.1 GCA_934573945.1 uncultured Oscillospiraceae bacterium
ATCCATATGGGCATAGAAATCCTCCAGCGCCCGGCTCAGCACCCGTTCCTTCAGCAGTCCGGCCTCCTGCTCGTCCAGCACCCGGAAGTCCGGCGTCAGGCTGTGTCCTTCCACCGGCGGCAGCAGGTATACGTTCTCCCGCAGCAGTGCAGCGCAGAAAGCGTCCACCGTCTTGATGTCCGCCTGATATACCCGGAACATCTGCCGCCGCAGGTGGACGTCCTCCGGCTGTCCCGCCACCCGCTTGGCCAGCTCTGCCGCGATCTTGCCCCGCAGCTCCGCCGCGGCGGCCTTTGTGTAAGTAATAATGAGGAAGTCGTCCACCGCGCACTGTTCTTCCGTCATATAACGGAACAGCCGCTCCACCAGCACCTTCGTCTTGCCGGAACCGGCGGCGGCGGACACCAGCAGACTGCCGCCCCGATCCTCTACCGCCTGCCGCTGATCGGCAGTCAATTCAATTCCGGCCATGGGGCACCTCCCTGCTCTGTGTCTCCAATAACGCCCAGAAGGCGTCCTGATCTGTCTTATGCAGCTGTCTGCGCCGGTCGCGCCCCTCCTCGAAGCAGCAGGCAGAGGCAAAGGCACAGTAGGTACAGGCGTTTTCCTGTACGCTGCGGGTATAAGGATCAGCGTCGATATTGCCGCCGGCAATCTCCTCGGTGATCTGGTGCAGCAGCCTGTCCACATACCGCCCCAGATACCCCAGCTGTGCCGCCGAGGCCACGCCCTCTGTCACCTGACCATCCTTCTTCACCTTGATGGGCAGATAGCAGGGCGCTTCCAGCGCCTGATGCTCCATCGCCTGCAGCACCTCCGGCTCGCCCAGCACCAGTCCTGTCCGGCGGAGGGCACTGCGCATCTCCGCTTTCAGCTTTTCGTCCGTCACGTTCCGATCCAACCGCAGGATCACGTCTCTGGCGGGCTGATACAGCACACCGCAGGGGACGATGGGATAGCCGAAGTGCTGCTGTCCCTCCTTCTCCAGCGTAAAAAGGTACAGCAGCATCTGGATCCCCAGACCGTAGCGAACATCGCTGAGATCAAAGCTCTTCCTGCCGGTCTTGTAGTCCACCACCCGCAGATACAGCTTTCCATCACGGAGCCAGCCGTCCACCCGATCCACCTTGCCGGATACCGACAGCGACGCGCCGCCCTCCCGGACGGTAATGGCGGGCAGATCGCCGTTTTTACCGCCGAAGGACAGTTCAAAGGCCACCGGTGTGAAATCCGACTGGCGCATCTCCTCGGCAATACTGGTCACGATGGTGAAAGCCGTCTCCCGCAGGCGATTAAAGAGATAGCGGAATCGGGCGGATTTATGGGGATAGTCATCGATGCAGGTGGCGGCGTAGCGGGCGACATACTGCTGCACCATCCGGCGCAGCGCATCGTCATCCACCCGGTCATAGCCGCCCAGTTCCCGCACATCCCGGTTCACATTCTCCAGCAGATAGTGGAGGAAGGTGCCCACCTCCGGCGCTTCGAAGCCCGCTTTCTTCCGCTCCTTCGCCCGCAGGCCATATTCCATGAAGTAGCCGAAATGGC
>CAKTMQ010000195.1 GCA_934573945.1 uncultured Oscillospiraceae bacterium
ATAGCTTAAAGCTGGTGCCCTTTTTATTTTTAACTTATCTGGCAATGGAATATCTGGAACATAAAACAGGCAGTAAGGCGCAGCGTCTTGTACAGCGGGCGGGCAGATTCGGACCGGTTATCGGCGGTCTGCTGGGTGTTGTGCCCCAGTGCGGATTTTCGGCGGCAGCCTCCGGGCTGTACACAGGGAGAGTGATTACCCTTGGAACACTGTTTGCTATTTATCTGTCCACCTCGGATGAAATGCTGCCGATTCTGATTTCCGAGCAGGCACCCATTGGTCTGATTGGCAAAATATTATTTGCGAAGGCTGCCATCGGTATTTTTGCAGGTATGCTGATAGATTTTGTGCTGCGGAAAAAGGGTGTGGAGGAGCATGAGCACATTCATGAAATCTGCGAGCACGACCATTGCCATTGTGAAGAGGGAGCGGGTGTATTCCGTTCTGCCCTGACGCACACGCTGCAAATCAGTATTTTTATTCTGGTTGTTACTTTTGGCTTGAATCTGATTCTGCATTTTGTAGGAGAGGATGCACTGGCAAATCTTGTTTTAAACAGACGTGTTTTAGGACCGGCGCTGGCGGGACTTATCGGTCTGATTCCAAACTGTGCGGGTTCGGTTGCCATTACGCAGTTATATTTAGAGGGAGCAATGAGCATCGGCTCCGCCATGGCAGGGCTTTTGACGGGCAGCGGCGTGGGACTTCTTATATTATTCCGAATGAACCCGGATAAGAAAGAAAATCTGAAAATACTGGCATTGCTTTACGGAATTGGTGTGCTGGCGGGAATCCTGATAGGATAGGGGAACCTTCTGAAAGAGGCAGGATGACGGGAAGTGTATATCGGTCAGAAAAAGAAAGGTCGGATAGAAGATGCAGCAGGAAAGACAGGCGGCAGGAAAAATCAAAGCAGGGCATAAGAGGACATTGCAGCAGTTTCCCTGCCAGAAAGAAACGGAAGAACTGGAATATCCCGCAGGGCTGAAATGGACAAGACAGCGGAAGCTGGTCTACAAGGTTCTCTGGGAGGCGAAGGAGCCGTTAAACGCTGCGCAGATATATCACCTGGCAGAAAAGGAAGCGGCGGGGGAGGAATATGCCCTTTCCACAGTTTACCGGATTCTGGCAGCCTTTGAGGAGCTGGCACTGGTGGAAAAGACAACCGGAATGGTGGACGGTACGGTTCTGTATTCTCTGGAGCGGGGGGAGCATACCCATTATGCAGTCTGCCTGAAATGTCATAAAAGGATTCCGCTGCAAAGCTGTCCTTTCATGCACATCCATCTGGAAGAGGATGCAGAGGATTTTACCGTCACAGGGCATAAACTGGAGCTTTACGGGTATTGTAAGGATTGCAAAGAAGCGGCAAAAAAGCCAAAAAACAAAGAAAATTAAAAAAAATAAAAAAATTTGAAAAAAAGGCTTGCATTTTTTCTAAACATGGCATATAATCAATCTTGCGTTGTGAGAGAGAAAGCAACACAGAGAAATGCACCGCTAGCTCAGTTGGTAGAGCACCTGACTCTTAATCAGGG